>JBFYPG010000121.1:0-18185 GCA_041303415.1 Bacteroidales bacterium | reverse complement strand
TACGAAGTAGGGAGGGGGTTTGGGGGTGGGTACGTGTGATCGCAGGGAGGGGGTTTGGGGGTGGGTACGTGTGATCGCAGGGAGGGGATTGGGGGTGGGTACATGAAAAGGTACCGGGAATTGGGGTTATTTTCTCAAAATCGAATCGTAGATCGCCTGCAGGATTTTTCCCCTTATGGTCAGCTCAGATATCAGGTTATTGTTCCTTGTGGGATTTACCCTGTTGCTCAGGAATATGTACGTTATGTCGTATTCCGGATCTATCCACACCATGATTCCTGTATATCCCGTGTGGCCAAAGCTTGAGGCTGAGGCATCTTTTGCCGGATAAGCTTCTTCCGCAGTTAATTCAGCATTATCCAGTGAAGGCTTGTCAAATCCCAGTCCCCGCCTGTTGTCATTTTCCGGATACTGGACTTTTGAATATTTTTCAAGCACCTCTTGTCCGATTATCTGCTCGCCACCGTAAGATCCCATCCTGCGATAAAGCTCCATAAGCTTCATCAGGTCGTTGCCGGTGGCGAACAATCCTGCGTGACCTGAGATGCCTCCCAGCATGGCTGCTCCCTCGTCGTGGACCGTGCCATGCAGATGCTGTTTCCTGAAGAGGGAGTCATATTCAGTCGGGACAATTCTGCTCAGCGGGTACTTCATCCACGGATTGAAGCAGATATCATAAGCTCCAAGTTTGTGCCAGACGTTTCTTGTGACATACTCATACCATTTTTCACCGGTCAGCGTCTCAATTATCTCGGGTGAGATGATGAATGCAAGATCTGAATAGAGGTATTTTTTTTCGCCGAGCGGCGATCTCTTTATTTCTCTGAATATCTTCTTTCTGTAGTGCTCATTTATATACATCCACCTGGCAACTTCAACCGGGTATTTCCCGGATGGCTGGTAGCTGAAGCTGAAAATGTTCCTTTTGAACTCCCCGTTCTTTTTAACGGTCTCCATCCAGAACGGTATCCACGAAATCAACCCCGCCTGGTGTGTAAGAATATCCGCCATAAGAAGGTTCTCCTTATTCGAATTCCTGTAATATGGCAGGTAATGGCTGAGGGTTTCGTCAGGGGTGAATTTTCCTTCACTATCGAGAAGCATCAGTCCAGCAAGCGTCGAAGAAACCTTTGTCACGGAGGCCAGATCGTACAGGTCATCTTCGAGAACTGCAATCCTGCCGTCATAGTTGTGATATCCGTATGTCTTGCTGAAGACAACCATTCCTTTCCTTGCGACAACCACTTCGCATCCCGGGAATGCTCCGGCTGTCAATCCGATATTTACTATTGAATCGATCCTGCTCTCAAGCATCTCTGACGACATTCCCGCATTTTCAGGGAATCCGTAAGCCATTCTGATATTCCCTGGCGTAATCAGCCCGAAATCACAGGTCCATAATTCATTTAATGTAACCGGAAGTAAACCTCTTGCTCCTATGCCTCCGAAAATCAGCTGGGCTGAGAGATCCTCAGTGAATTCATTCTCCTCATAAGCCAGCAAAAGAGCCTCTGCTTCTCTCAGGGAAGCTATCATTTCTGTCGCGTACGGATTACCGAACCATGTTATAATGGTCCGTTTGTTTTCGATGAGCCTGCCCAGCAGATGTGTCATTTCAGGTTTAATTCCGTAATCTGACCGGGGGTTCTCATTCAATGCGTATACACCTGCAATTACAATATCGTATCCCGAAAGCTTCTTCAGAAGGTCATCCGCTTTTATAGTGTCAGAGGGATCAATAAAGTAATTGTCTGAGGGCGCATATTTTGAGATCCTGTACTGGAAAATGGTGGTTTCGTTTTTACAGATGGCAACAGAAGCTATTTTTATTTTGTCGAGGTTCTTCAGTGGCAGGATATTATTTTCATTTCTCAGCAGGGTGAGGGTTTCGGCGTAAAGATCCCGGATAATGGCTTTTGAGGAGTCGTCAGTCTGTTGGGCATTCAGGGAGGTAAAGGAACAAAACAGTAAAAGTAAAAGAATATATATTGCTTTTCTACAATGAATTACTGTTCTCATGAGCGATTATTTTTCAGAAGGGATGGCGGCAGGTTTTCTGTATGATTCGAGAGCCTTCTTTACTGAACCGTGCTGCAGGAGCAGTATTCTTGCTGCTTCTCTCTGGATGTTCAGTTCTTCAACGATCATTCTTGTCCCGCGCTCAATGAGCTTCCTGTTTGTAAGCTGCATGTTCACCATCTTGTTTCCTTTCACCCTGCCCAGCTTGATCATAGTTGTTGTGGTTATCATGTTCAGTATCAGCTTCTGTGCAGTTCCTGCCTTCATCCTGGTGCTTCCTGTAACGAACTCAGGTCCCACAACAGCCACGATCGGGATCTCAGCTGTCTGTGCAAGCATGCTGCCGGGATTGCAGGTAATGCAACCTGTCAGGATCCCGTTTTTACGTGCTTTGCTTACGCCCCCGAGAACATAGGGGGTGGTACCCGATGCAGCTATTCCTATTACTGTATCGTTTTTATTTATATTGAAGATTTCCAGCTCCTTCCAGGCTCTTTCAGGATCATCTTCGGCAGATTCAACAGCCCTGCGCAGTGCTGTTTCTCCTCCGGCTATCAGCCCAATGACCATCGTGTGAGGAACACCGAACGTAGGAGGTATCTCTGACGCATCAAGAACTCCCAGCCTTCCGCTTGTGCCTGCTCCCAGGTAGAATATACGGCCTCCTCTCTTCATCCTGGTAACTATTTTATTAACCAGTTTCCCGATCCGGGGTAGAACCTTCCGTACAGCCAGGTGCACCTTCGCATCTTCATGATTGATGTTTTTGAGCAATTCGCCGACACTCATCTTTTCGAGATTGTCGAAACTGGAGGAAGATTCGGTAATGCTTATCTTTGATTGTATGTCCGTCTTTTTTACCATTATATAACAGAAGTGTCTGGATTGTTGATATGATATGTTATCAGGTCAGCCATGGGCGAGAGTGTTATTTTTCCCGGTTTCAGGTTGTACCTCATAAGCGAACCTTCAAGAAAGCTCCTGAAATGAATTGCAATGCTCCCGGTGAAATGTACAGGAAGCCTTCCCGATTCAGGATACTGAAGAATGTTCCGGATTATGAATTCGTCAAAGCTGGAGGTTACAATATCCTGCAATTCCCTTATCCGGATATTGGCTGAAATGAATTTTGCAAACTGGCCCAGGAACCTGTTAGGAAAAGGTTTCATATAAACCTTCTCCAGAATCTCTGATGGTGTGATCTTATATGTATCGAAGAAACGCTCAATGACATTTTCCGGAACCTGTTTCTTGAGAACAGCCGAGACCAGTTTTCTGCCAAGGACAGCGCCTCCGCCTTCATCGCCCAGGATATAACCAAGTGGCGAGACATTCGCGGAAATCCTCCTGCCGTCATAATAGCATGAATTTGAGCCTGTTCCCATGATGCATGCGATACCGGGCTCTTTCTGGCACAGCGACCTTGCAGCACCCAGAAGGTCAGTCGCGATCAATATTTCTCCGGCCCTGCAGAACCTTCCGACAGCTCCCCTGACAACCTCGTTCTTCGTTTCACTGTTGCAGCCTGTTCCATAAAAAAATATCCTTTCAAATGATTGTCCCGACAGCTCCGGAAGCTCGTTTTCCAGGAGCCTGTATATCTCATCAGAGGCAAGAAAATAGGGATTAATGCCTCCGGAGAACTTCGACTCTCCCGGGATACCATCATTTATTGTTTTCCATTCGGTCTTTGTGGAACCGCTGTCGGCTATCAGGATCATTTATTTCACCTCTTCACACAAAAGTAAGCGAAAATTTGAAAGATGTATGGTAAATTTAAGAACTTTACCCCCATCCCGGCCTTCCCCCAGGGGGGAAGGAGAGTTAGGGGTGCATTTCCCCCTTGGGGGAAACGGGAAAGGGGGTATTTGCATAATAAATGTAAGTAATTGAATATTAACGTTATGAGTTATCTTTTTAATATAAAAGTAGTTACCGGTAATTTTAATTTCCATAGACGCCTGTTACTTTTTCTGTTTTTATTTAGTTCCTGTTTCCATGTTGTCTATGCTCAGGATACAGATAAGCTGGTGTTGTCAGTAAGGAAGAGGCTTGAGGACTGGAAGAATCCGCTGACCGCATGGGATCATATAGCAAAACCCGAACTGGATTCAATACATATTGCAGAGAACCCTTCAGTAATAACTCTATATTTCAAGCCCGGGCTTTCGTATTATCCCTTCAGGGAGGAGAGCCGTGACCTGTTTCTTCAGTCGTTCAGCAAGCCGCTCGGGAGGAAATTCAGAAAATACAGGATTGAAGTGTTTACCAATAATTACACCCTCGATCAGCTCATCCCGAATTATTTCAGGAAAGAGCTTCCAGTTGATTCTGCGAGATTCCCGGTGCAGGCAATCGATAAACCATTGGTTGTCAGGGAAAAGGATGCCCTGGTATTTAATAAGGGGCTGTCGGGCAATTCAGCCGCGCTCTGGAACAGCCATGGCTACTATTTCGAAATGAACCTCGACAGGTGGGAATACCAGAGGGCAAAGCTTTTCGGTACAGTGGAAGACATCTCCATTACCGGATTTGTAATCCCTTACCTTACCAGGATGCTTGAAAATGCAGGGGCGATAGTCTATCTTCCCAGGGAGCGTGACATTCAGCTTAATGAGGTTATTGTTGACAATGACAGGTCAACAGGAAATTCAGAAGTTGTACTACACCTTACAAACGATAAAAGGGAAGAGTTAAAGGGATTTCTGCTTACCGATACTCTTTTTTCGGGTAATAATCCTTTTTTGCACGGGACCTCTCTCAGGATTGATGCAGATTCAGTATGTTTTATTCCTGAAATTCCTGAAAAAGGCGATTATGCAGTTTATGTTTCCTACCCTCTGCTGAAAGATAATAACCAGTCAGTCAGTTATATAATAAACCATACCGGAGGGAAGACAGAGTATATAGTAAACCAGACAATAGGGGGGGGAACGTGGATATATCTTGGGAATTTCAGGTTTGAAAAAGGGAAGTTTCCTGGCCGTGGTTCAGTTACAGTAAAAGGGTCAGAACCGGGTGGCGGCAGGATAGCTGTCGATGCTGTAAAATTCGGAGGAGGAATGGGAAATGTGGCCAGGCGGCCATCAGGGGAAATCCTGGCTAACCAGCAATCAGTAAGGGAGAACAGTGCTGACACGGTAAGCCAGGAACTTCTGAATGTTGAGGATTTCAGCTGGAAGCTGAGTGGAAAACCCAGGTTCCTTGAAGCGGCACGTTACTGGCTCCAGTATGCAGGCATGCCTGATACGCTTGTATACAGTCCGAACAACTATAAAAATGACTATAATGACGATTACCAGTCAAGAGGATTCTGGGTGAACTACCTCATGGGTGATGCCTGGTCACAGGGATCCGAACTTCAGCCAAAAGGGCTCGGACTGCCGGTAGATCTGTCGCTAGCCTTTCATACCGATGCAGGCATAACACCCAACGACTCAATCATCGGGACTCTTGCGATATGTTTTACATCAGCCGACAGCGGAAAATTCCCCGACGGGACATCAAGAATGGCATCCCGCGATCTTTCAGACGTTATCCAGACGCAGATCGTTGATGATATTAGAAAAAACTTCAACCCTGAATGGACAAGGAGAGGTTTATGGGACCGCCCTTATTCCGAGGCGCGGCGTCCGAATGTGCCATCAATGCTCCTTGAGCTTCTGTCGCATCAGAACCTTGCCGATATGGAATTCGGCATTGATCCCAGGTTCAGGTTTGCTGTCAGCAGATCTATATATAAAGGTATACTGAAATACCTCGCTTATGCCGGCAGTAGGGATTATGCAGTTCAGCCGCTGCCGGTTTCCGGTTTTGCCATAACTCCTCTCGGGGGAAAGTCAGTCAGGCTCTCATGGGTGCCGGTAACTGAAGATGGTGAGCCTTCGTCAGCACCGGATAAATATAAAATATATACCAGGAAAGGGGATGATGGCTTCGATAATGGTTTTGTAGTTGAAGCGACATCAGCCGAAATTGAGCTGGCTGAATATGACGCCATTTACAGTTTCAAGGTGACAGCACTCAATAATGGAGGAGAGAGCTTCGATTCGGAAATACTCCCGGCAGGAATCCGTTCACAAAGCTCCGGGAACGTGCTTGTGGTCAACGGATTTGACCGCATCTCGGGACCTGCATGGTTCAATGAAGGCAAAATGGCCGGAATAGCCTGGTGGGAAGACCGGGGCGTGGCCGATCATTATGATCTTATAACTCTTGGCGATCAGTACGATTTCACCAGGAGTAATCCCTGGATCGATGATGATTCTCCCGGATGGGGAGCTTCATATTCCGATATGGCTGGAAAAATAAATCCCGGAAACAGCTTCAATTTTTCTTATGTCCACGGGAAAGCTGTTATGGATGCAGGATATTCATTCTGCTCCATGTCTGATGAGTATTTCGTTTCGCCGGCTTCTGACCTGTCTTCCTTTAAACACATTGACCTGATATTCGGGGAAGAGAAGACAACACCATTCTTCAACGATACTGCGCGGTACGATTTCAGGATCTATACACCGGAATTCATAAATAAGATAAATGAACTTACATCAGCCGGCAGGAATATTTTTATGTCAGGTTCCTATGTGGGATCAGATCTCTTCATGCCGGGTGACTCGAGTGCTATAACATTTGCGGATGCCGTGCTCCATTTCACTCACCGCACCGGTCATGCCGTCAGGACTGGAGAGGTATATTCCACTGATTACGCCAGTAAAGATTTGTCAGGCAGATACAGCTTCAATACCGGATATTCACCGGTGCTCTATTCAGCTGAGGCGCCTGATGCCATTGAACCTTCTGGCAGAGGTGCAATATCCGCCTTCCGTTACACTGAGAATAATGCGTCGGCAGGTGTGTTGTTCAGAGGGAATTACAAAACGGTGATACTGGGATTTCCCTTTGAGACAATTGTCAGCGAGGAGCAGAGAGCGGTCATGATGAAACAGATATTGAACTTTTTTGAAAAATAATTTCTGAACATGGATAACAGGATAATATGTTTTATGCCTTTTTCAGGCAGCGGTGCCGCAGAGGTTTCTATTCAATCATTGAAACGATCAGGTATTGTTAAAAAGATATACCTGGTTGCACCTCCGGGATCAGCTCAGAAAAGCCGCGACCGTCAGGTTTCATTTCTCGAAACTGAAGGTTTTGCTGCAACAGCTTCGCTCCGGATAATGGCTGAAAAAGCAGGCAGCGGATTTGTACTTATCTACACCAAGCCATACTCGCTGGATATTGGGAGGTTTGCACTGAAAAGAATGATCCGGGTATGCGAAGATGCAAACGCAGGAATGGTCTATTCTGATCATTTTGAGAATAAGGACGGACAACTTACGGCTCATCCTGTGATTGATTACCAGGAGGGCAGCCTGAGGGATGATTTTGATTTCGGCTCACTGATGCTATACAGGGCGTCTGCGTTCAGGAAAGCCTGTAAAACAATGGACCAGGATTATAAATTCGCCGGCCTTTACGACCTGAGATTAAAAGTGTCAAAAATACACTTATTATTGCATATCCCTGAACTTCTTTACACCCAGATTGAAACTGATATACGCAAATCAGGAGAGAAACAATTCGATTATGTAGATCCGAGGAACAGGGCCGTGCAGGAAGAGATGGAGGCAGCATGCACCGATCATCTGAAAAAGATTAACGGGTGGCTGAAACCGACATTCAGGGAGATTTTCTTTGAGAATCAGGGATTTGAATATGAAGCATCAGTGATAATACCTGTCAAAAACAGGGCAAAGACTATCGGCGATGCCATAAAATCAGTGCTCAGCCAGGAGGCTGAATTCAAATTCAACCTCATTGTTATTGATAACCACTCGACTGATGGGACCACCGGGGTAGTCAGCGCTTTTGCCGGAAGCGACGAGCGGGTAATACACATAATCCCCGAAAGGAGAGACCTTGGCATAGGCGGCTGCTGGAATGAGGGGATTTTTCATGAAAAGTGCGGTAAATTCGCTATTCAGCTTGACAGCGACGACCTCTATATTGATAAAAATGTAATTGTCACGATCGTACGTGAATTCTACATACAGAAATGCGCAATGATTATAGGATCATATAAGATGGTCAGCTTTAATCTTGATGATCTGCCTCCCGGAATTATAGATCACAGGGAGTGGACACCTGAGAATGGAAGGAATAATGCACTGAGGATCAATGGACTGGGTGCGCCCAGGGCTTTCTATACTCCTGTTCTCAGAGAAATAACTGTACCCAACGTAAGCTACGGCGAAGACTATGCTGTCGGGCTTGCCATAAGCCGCCATTACCAGATAGGCAGGATATATGATCCTCTCTATCTCTGCCGCAGGTGGGAAGGAAATACTGATGCAGCGCTTGATGTAGTAAAGGTGAATGCGCATAATCTGTATAAGGACAGGCTGAGGACAATAGAGCTCCTGGCAAGAATACAAATGAACAGGAATCTAAGAAACAATGAATTACATTATTTGAATTAGAAATGTTTTCTGATCACATAAATGAACTCTTCACCACCCAGCTCCGCGACTGGGAGCTGGCAAGGGTCAACTATGCCCAGCTTGAAAAAGTCAGGACCAGGAAAATAGATTTTGGCACATTTGATGTCTTCATCCAGTTCAATCCTGAACGGATAAAATCCTCTTCTGCAAAGGTTGATGCAAGATCCATTGGTGAACGCCCCTGTTTCCTGTGCGAAAAGAACAGGCCGCCTGAGCAGAGAGGAGTCTCTTTTGGCAACAGCCTTACTGCTCTCGTAAATCCCTTCCCGATATTTAAAAGACATCTGACGATACCGTCGGAACAGCATACTGATCAGCGGATAAGAAACAACTTTGAAACCATGCTGTCGCTTGCTGAAGAACTTCCTTCATTTACCGTTTTCTATAATGGTCCTGAATGCGGTGCTTCGGCGCCCGATCATTTCCATTTCCAGGCAGGCAGCAGGGGATTCATACCCCTGGAAAAGGATTTTCTTTCCGGAAAACATGCAAAGCTTGTCTCAGGCAAAGAAGGTCTGGGAATATGGCTCTGGAACGGTTATAAGCGGGGTATCATTACCTTCACCGGCAATGACGGAAACATCCTTTCCGGGGCTTTTGCACAGCTATTTGATAAACTCTCTGATACTCATCCTGAAAAGCCGGAACCAATGCTGAATATTCTCGCTGCTTTCTCTGAAGAAGGATGGGCAGTCCATGTAATACCCAGGAAAAAACACCGTCCTACACAATACTTCATTGAAGGAAAGGACCAGATACTGGTAAGCCCGGCAGCAGTCGACCTTGGCGGCGTTATCATTACTCCGCGTGAGGAGGATTTCAGCAAGATCACTAAAGCCGGTGTCGAAGATATCTTTGGCCAGGTATGCTTCAGCGAGGATGAACTCTCTTGTATCCTAAAAGCAATTCTATGAAGAATGACAGAATAGCGCCGGAGCTTCAGGTGGGAATATGTTCGGGAGAGGAGATTTCTTTCACCCTCAATGCTCCTTATACCTCACAAAACAATGGAACCTCTTTCAGCGGTAAATGTGTTGCGGGGATAAAAGAGGGCAGGATTGTTCTGATCAGAGATGGCCGGGAAACTGTGTCGGATACTTTCATGCTGCTTCAGCCTGATGATGCCATGAATTCATCATTTACGCTGCATGCCGTCACTATCGGGGTCGATTTCCACTGGCAGAGGAAGGAGGACCAGGTCTTCAGGGGCAGCCTGAAACTGATAACTGAGGGAGACAAGATAACGGCTGTTAATGTAATATCGGTTGAGGAATACCTTACAAGCGTTATCTCCTCGGAGATGAAGGCAACCTCTTCAGAAGAATTTCTTAAAGCACATGCAGTGATCTCAAGGAGCTGGCTCCTGGCACAGATTGATAAGAGCAGGAAGATAGGCAAAGGAGGGAAGAAATTCGATTCTTATAAATGCACTGACAGTGAATTGATCCGCTGGTACGACAGGGAGGATCACACTAATTATGATGTGTGCGCCGATGACCATTGCCAGAGATACCAGGGCATTACACGTGCTCTCACAACTGAAGTTTCGAAGGTTATCAGTGAAACATTCGGTGAAGTGCTTGTTTATGACGGTGCTATATGCGACGCACGGTTTTACAAGTGCTGCGGAGGAGTTACGGAGCTTTTTGAGAATGTATGGGAACCTGTTAATCATCCTTATCTTCAAAGGGTTATAGATAATCCTGCTCCGCCGCATGGCTTCAATCTTGATATGGATAATGAGGATAATGCCAGAAGGTGGATCCTTGGAAAACCTGAAGCTTTCTGCAATACATCCGACAGGGCAATCCTTTCACAGGTGCTTAACGATTATGACCTGGAGACCAATGATTTCTTCAGGTGGAAGGTTTCATATACCCGGAAGGAGCTGAGCGACCTGGTTAAAGCACGGACAGGGATCGATTTCGGGAACATCATTGATCTTGTTCCGCTTGAAAGAGGTGTTTCGGGCAGAATTATAAGACTTAAAATTGAAGGCACGCTTAAAACAATGATAATAGGCAAGGAGCTGGAAATAAGAAAGACTCTTTCAAAATCACATCTTTACAGTTCCTGCTTCTTTGTAGAGAAGAAAGGTAACGCCGGCGATACGGTGTTTACGCTGCACGGGGCCGGATGGGGACACGGGGTCGGCTTATGCCAGATAGGTGCAGCTGTAATGGGATACAGGGGTTATTCATATTCAGAAATACTTGTTCATTATTTCCCGGGTTCGCAGTTGGAAAGGAAATACTAATATTCTTTACATGATATAACTCTTTAAAAAGTTTCATATGACAGAACTATATAATCTTAATTTTCTTCTTAAATGTAAAAACCCCCTTCCCAGCCTTCCCCCAGGGGGGAAGGAGTCTGCTTATCGTTTCCCCCTTGGGGGAAATAAGAAAGGGGGTTTTACAATGATTAGGAAGCTGTTCTGGTTATTAATTACTCTGTTCTTTTCATGGTCTTTGTCAGCTCAGTCATGGATCAGAATTAACCAGCTGGGGTACCTGCCCGTTTCGGTCAAGGTTGCAGTCTACATCTCCACCGAGCCGGCAGCACTGAAGAGCTTCACACTCTGCGATGCGATAACCGGCAAGGTCACTTTTAAGGGCAGTGCTGTTCAGTACAGCGGCAAAGAATGGGGAATGAGGTCAGCGGCACGGTTCGATTTCTCAAAGTTTGAATCCCCCGGAGGCTATTACATAATTGCAAACGGAGTCAGATCGGAACCATTCAGGATCGCAGCAGATGTCTATGAAGGAACTGCCGATTATATTCTACGTTATATGCGCCAGCAGAGATGCGGATACAATCCGTATTATGCAGACTCATGTCATACCCATGATGGTTTCATCGTGGATCATCCCACCCGGACCGGAGAAATCATTGATGCCGTCGGTGGCTGGCACGATGCAAGCGATTACCTGCAGTATGTGACCACTTCGGCAAATGCAGTATACCAGATGCTCTTTGCATGGTCAAGGAAGCCGGGAATCTACAAAGATCACTATGATGCAAACGGCGATCCCGGAAGCAACGGCATACCTGATATACTTGATGAGGCAAAATGGGGCATCGACTGGCTCATAAAGATGAATCCCGACAGCGGGGTGATGTTCAACCAGCTGGCTGACGACCGCGACCACAGGGGATTCAGGATACCGACAACCGACAAGGTTTCATATGGCAACGGGCTTTACCGCCCGGTTTATTTTGTAACCGGCAAATCCCAGGGCCTTTCCATATACAAGAACAGAACCACCGGCGTCTCATCAGTAGCAGGGAAATATGCTTCTTCATTTGCACTTGGATCTGAGGTATTGAGAAAATTCTATCCGGAATTCTCCGAAAAACTGGCAATTAAAGCTGAGGATGCATGGGAATTCGCGCTCACCGACATGGGAAACACACAGACAGCCTGTACTGTATCGCCATATTTTTATGAAGAGGATAACTGGGTGGATGACCTTGAACTTGGCGCCTTCGCACTCTTCAGTCTTACAGGCGACTCATCTTACCTGGTCCGGGCTGACTACTGGGGAACCCTTGAACCTGTAACACCATGGATAGAAAAAGATACTGCAAGGCATTATCAGTTTTACCCTTTTGTCAACCTCGGCCATGCCCTTATGGGGCAGTCAGGTACAAAATACTCTGATAAATATATCGCCTTCATGAAGAAGGGATTATCCCTCATGGAGGAGAGGAGAAAGGGAGATCCGTTCAAAGTTAAGGTTCCATTCATCTGGTGTTCAAACAATTACGTAGCTGCTGCTCTTACCCAGCATATGCTTTATGCTGAAGCTTCGCGAGACAATAGCTTCCTGGAGACTGAAGCAGCGCTTCGCGACTGGCTCTTCGGCTGCAATCCGTGGGGAACATCAATGATCAGCGGCCTGCCTGCAGGGGGAGATTATCCGTTATATCCACATGCCGCCCTCACATCAATACTGAAAAAGATCCCGGAAGGAGGACTTATTGACGGACCTGTTTATGCAAGAATCTATAATAATCTGATTGGTGTTACCCTGCTGCGCCCTGATGAATATGCACCCTTTCAGAAAGGAAAGGTGGTTTATCATGACGATATAGGCGATTACAGCACGAACGAGCCTACCATGGACGGAACTGCCAGCCTGAGCTACTGTCTCTCATCCCTTGAATCAGAGGGCATCAGGCAGGCTTCGCCGGAGCAGGCGGCAGTCATTGATGATAACGGGGCGCTCGTGAGGAGGAACCTGAATGAAAAAGTGATTTATCTCATTTTTTCAGCTGATGAATACGGTGAGGGAACTGAACATATTCTTAATACTCTTAAAGAAAACAATGCACATGGTTCATTTTTCCTGACGGGCAATTTCTTAAGGAATCCTGGATTTTCAGGATTAGTGAAGAGGATAGTTACAGAAGGCCACTTCATCGGTCCGCATTCCGATAAGCATCTTTTGTATGCATCCTGGGAAAAGAGGGATTCGCTACTTGTCACAAAGGAAGAATTCATTTCAGATCTCAGGGCAAACTATAATGAGCTTCAGAAAAAGAAGGCCTTTATGGAGGGTACAAAATACTATCTTCCTCCCTATGAATGGTATAATTCTGCAATTGCATCCTGGACCGGGGATATGGGAGCAAAGCTGATAAATTTCACGCCGGGAACAGGGACCAATGCCGATTACACGACTCCTGATATGCCAGGATACAGGTCATCTGAAGAGTTGCTGAGTAAGCTGAAGGATTTTGAATCAGCTGATCCAGGGGGATTGAACGGTGCGATAGTTCTTATCCACCTGGGAACGCATCCCGGCAGGACCGATAAATTTTACAGTAAGCTTGAAGATATAATAACTTATTTTTCATTAAAAGGATATAAATTTAACAGGTTATAGAATATAATTTATGAGTCAGCGCAAAGAAAGCTCCCCGTGGGCATGGGTTCCGACCCTCTACTTTTTCCAGGGAATTCCCTATAGTATTGTGATGATAACAACCGGTCTGATCTACAAGACCATGGGGATCTCCATAGCTTCATTTGCATTCTGGACAAGCCTTCTCTATCTGCCGTGGGCGATCAAGCCTCTATGGAGCCCATACATTGATGTTATCTCGACAAAAAGGAACTGGGTCGTATGGACACAGTTCCTTCTCGGGGCCGCATTCATAGCTGCAGGAATAATGATGCCCCTTCCGTTCTTTTATCCGCTGACGATAGGAATATTTGCTATAATAGCCTTTGCATCAGCCAGCCATGATATTGCCGCTGACGGATTCTACATGTATGCCCTTGATCAGCATAAACAGGCATTTTTTGTAGGAATAAGATCGACATTTTACCGTTTTGCCATGCTGACTGCCCTCGGGCTGATACCGATCATTGCAGGTATTATCCAGAAGAACACCGGGCTTGATCCTGCAAAATTTACTGCCACCTCAGTCGCGGCAGGTGATTACGTGCCATTTGATCCTGATAAAATAGTAATCGGAGAGGGTGAGGGAAAGCCCGCGCTGCTACTGTTCCCTCAAAATCTTCAGGTTCCTCTTTACGGGAAAGGAGAGTCAGAAGTTGATACCACGGTAATATATATTGCCCTTTCATCTCCTCCTGAGGAGGGCGAAACGGTTGTGGTCAACATGTCAAGAACCTCCGGAAGCAAGGATATTGACCTGGCGGGTAACCAGACGGGCAGGTTTGAATTTACCTCCGATAACTGGAACAAACCGGCAGCTGCCACAATTAAGGTCGACCGTAACCTCGCGGAAACAACATCTTCGGAATTCGTAGTAACGGCAGGCAATATCGCATTCAGCTGGATGGTTTCGCTTGGCATACTTGGGGTTTTCCTGCTGGTTCTGGCGCTCTATAACAGGTTACTGATGCCTCATCCCCGGGAGAATGAAACTAAGGAAAGAATGGGATGGACTGTCTACAAGGATGTTTTTGTCTCATTCTTCACCAAACCGGGTGTGATCCCTGCCCTTATATTCTTCCTCTTTTACAGGCTCGGTGAGTCACAGCTTATAAAGGTGGCTACTCCGTTCCTTGTCGATTCAAGAAGCGCAGGCGGCATTGGTCTGACCTCGGCACAATACGGGTTAGCCTATGGCACGATAGGGATGATATGCCTTACAATAGGCGGTATCCTCGGGGGCATAACCGCAGCAAAGTACGGTCTGAAGAAACTGATCTGGCTCATGGCCCTCAGCCTGAATATACCAAGCGCCCTCTATATTTATCTTGCATATGTGCAGCCAATGCCTTCTGATATTGATGTTTACGTCTGTATTGCTATTGAACAGCTCGGTTATGGATTCGGATTTACAGCATACATGCTCTACATGCTTTATTATGTGGGCGAAAGCAAATACAAAACGGCAGAATATGCGATAGGAACTTCGCTAATGGCCCTGGGCATGATGCTTCCCGGAATGATATCCGGCTGGATGAAGGAGCTGATCGGCTACCCGAATTTCTTCATTTACGTGATCATCTGTTCGATACCGGGACTGATTGCAATAATGTACCTCAGGATAGATCCTGCTTTCGGGATAAAGAAAAAGGAGGTCTGAATATGAACCTGGATTCCCTGCGTAACTCCCTTAAAGGAGATCTTTTTACCGATGAAATGCACAGGATTCTGTATGCCACTGACGCATCATCATACAGGGAACTGCCTCTTGCCGTGACAAGGCCAAAAGACAAGGAGGATATCAGGAACATAATACGTTCTGCAGCTTCAATGAAAAGCTCAGTTATTCCCAGGGGTGCCGGAACCTCTCTTGCCGGGCAGGTGGTCGGTCCGGGAATCGTTGTGGATGTGTCAAAATACATGAATCACATCATTGAGTTCAATCCTGATGAGAAGTGGGTGGTTGTTGAACCGGGTGTGGTCCTGGCTGAGCTGAATAAATTCCTTCAACCGCACGGATTGCTTTTCGGGCCGGAGACATCAACAGCTGACAGATGCTGCATGGCAGGAATGCTCGGAAATAACTCCTGCGGTCTTCATTCAATAATATACGGCAGCGTAAGAGATCATATACTTGAGGCAGATGTCATACTTTCCGACGGCTCTGAAGCAACGTTCAGGGCGCTTACGGCAGATGAATTCAGGAGCAAATGCGAAGCTGATCCGTCATCCATTGAAACTTCCATCTACATGAATCTCAGGGATACCTTATCCGACCCGCTGAACCGGAAGCAGATTACGGATAATTTTCCTCATCCCGCACTGAAGCGAAGGAACAATGGCTATGCCCTTGATTCGCTTATGGATACCGATCCTTTTACCGGCAACGGCAATAAGATCAATATCTGCAAGCTGCTTGCCGGTTCAGAAGGAACGCTCGCATTTACTACACGGATGAAGCTCAACCTTATACCGCTGCCTTCGGGAAAAACCGGACTGATCTGCGCGCATTTTGCCAGCCTGGGCGATGCACTTAAAGCCAATATTATAATTCTTAAGCACAACCCGGTATCGATCGAAATGATCGATGATTTCATACTGAATTGTACAAAAGACAATATTGAACAGAACAGGAACAGGTTCTTCATTAAGGGTGAACCTGCTATCGTACTGCTTATTGAGCTTATCAGGGATAGTTTCAGAGAAATTAAAGAAGAGGCGGATGCTATTGAAAAAGAGCTTGAGGAATCAGGTTATGGTTATCACTTCCCGCTTTATACCGGCAGCGATGAGATACAGAGAGTATGGGCTCTTCGCAAAGCAGGACTTGGTGTTCTGCTTAATATACCCGGTGAGAAAAGAAGCGTCCAGGTCATCGAGGATACCTCAGTCCTGCCCGGTTACCTTCCGGAATATATTGTTGATTTTCAGGTAGTGCTGAAGAAATATGGTCTTAGTTGCGCCTATTATGCTCATGTTGCTACCGGAGAGCTCCACCTCAGTCCGCTGCTGAACCTTAAGGACCCCGGCGACATTGTATTATACCGTAAGCTTGGAGAGGAGGTTGCCCGCCTCGTAAAGAAATACAGGGGCTCCCTCAGCGGCGAACACGGCGACGGAAGGCTCCGCGGAGAATTCATCCCCCTGATGCTGGGCGAGCATAATTACCAGGTATTAAAGGAACTTAAAAGAACCTGGGACCCGCAAAATATTTTCAATCCCGGCAAGATCATCGACACTCCGCCGATGGATAAGAACCTGAGGTATAAGAGAGGCGATCAGCCTGAACCACTGGAGACAACTTTCCGTTTTCCTGAAAAGGGTACTCTTCTTTTTGCCGTCGAGAAATGCAGCGGATCGGGTGACTGCCGCAAGAGCTCCCTTATCGGAGGTACGATGTGCCCGTCTTTCATGGCTACCGGCGATGAAGATAAATCCACCCGCGGAAGGGCAAATATCCTTCGCGAATTTCTTACCCGCTCGGAAAGAAAATATCCATGGGACCATGAGGAGATCTATCAGGTAATGGACCTCTGCCTCTCTTGCAAGGCATGCAAGTCGGAGTGCCCTTCAAACGTTGATATGACAAGGTTTAAGGCCGAATTTCTCCAGCATCATTACGATATCCATGGAATTCCCTTCAGGTCGTGGCTTGTAGGATGGCTGCCGGTAATAAACAGAATGGGAATGATATTCAGACCTGTCACCAATTTTGTTACAGGCCTTAAGTTTTTCAAGAGGATTATAGGCTTTGAAGAGAGCCGGACCATACCAATGCTTTCAAAAAACACCCTGAGAAGCCAGGCACGGAGAAACAAAAATGACAAAGGAGGCAAGAACGGCACGGTTTACCTTTTTGCCGATGAATTTACCGACTATAACGAAAGCGATATTGGCATAAAAGCGATAAGGCTTCTGGAGAAGCTGGGTTATAAAGTATTAATCCCGAAGCACAGGGAGAGCGGACGAACATTTCTTTCCAAGGGGATGCTGAAAAATGCCAAAAAAGTTGCTGAAAGAAATGTCACTCTTCTCAGAAACATTATTTGCGGAGATACCCCTCTCGTGGGTATTGAGCCTTCAGCTATTCTGACGTTCAGGGATGAGTATCCTGAGATAGCAGGTGATCAGCTCAGGGAAGATGCAAGGGAACTCGGTAAAAATGCTCTACTGTTTGAAGAGTTCATCTGCCGCGAAGTGGAAAAAGGTAAGATTGCACCCGAACAGTTCACATCTGAAAAATTAAGTATAAAACTGCATGGCCATTGTCAGCAGAAAGCGATATCTTCAACAGAGTTTACTAAAAGAATGCTTTCGATTCCTGTGAATTATAGTGTAGAGGAAATACCAAGCGGCTGCTGCGGGATGGCCGGGGCATTCGGTTATGAAAAAGAGCATTTTGAGCTGAGCATGAAAATAGGGGAGATGGTTCTGTTCCCCGAAGTGAGGTCAGCGCCTCCGGAAACGGTAATTGCCGCTCCGGGTACATCATGCAGGCATCATATTGAAGAGGGCACAGGAAGAAAGGCATTGCATCCTGCCGAGATTCTGTGGGATGCCCTTATTAAAGGCAATAGGGCAATAGGGCAATAGGGCAATAGGGCGATAGGGCGATAGGGCGATAGGGCGATAGGGCGATAGGGCGATAGGGCGATAGGGCGATAGGGCGATAGGGCGATAGGGCAATAGGGCGATAGGGCGATAGGGCAATAGGGCGATAGGGCGATAGGGCGATAGGGCGATAAGGCAATAG
>JBFYPG010000120.1:0-31193 GCA_041303415.1 Bacteroidales bacterium | reverse complement strand
GAGTTGGGCAAGCACTTCCTTCATGGGCCTGTCCAGATCAACCTCAACAGGATTCTCAAGCTCCGGTGCCTTGGCCGGGAGGAACCGGGCGGGGTTTATTTCAAGCTCCTCAAGAAAGATCCCCTGTTCGTTTATTTTAGCTTTTATGTTCCTGTCGGCGCTGCAGCTGACTCCCATCCCTACCGGACATGATGCTGCATGCCGCGGGAGACGGATAACCCGCACATCATGAACGAAATATTTCCCTCCGAACTGGGCGCCAACGCCATACTCCTGGCAGATTTTCTCAATTCTCTTCTCCCATTCAATGTCGCGGAATGCCCTGCCGCTCTCCTTTCCGGTAGTTGGCAGGTGGTCAAAATAACCTGCGGAGGCTTCCTTGACTGCCTTCAGTGTGGCTTCAGCCGAAGTGCCTCCTATTACAAACGCAAGATGATAAGGGGGGCATGCTGAAGTGCCGAGCTCCTTTATTTTATCCTTTACGAATTTAATGAATGACTCCTCATTCAGAAGCGATTTTGTCTGCTGATAGAGAAATGTTTTGTTTGCCGATCCGCCTCCTTTTGTGATAAAAAGAAACTCATAGGCATTGCCTTCTGTTGAATAAATGTCTATCTGTGCCGGGAGGTTTGTGCAGGAGTTCTTTTCCTCGAACATTGAAAGAGGGACGATCTGGGAATATCTCAGGTTCTTCTGCTGATATGTCTCATAAATGCCTTTCGACAGGTAGAGGGCATCGTTCACTCCCGTCCACACCTGCTCTCCCTTTTTGCCAATGACAATAGCTGTTCCAGTGTCCTGGCACCATGGAAGGTCGCCCTTTGCTGAAATTACCGAATTCCGCAGCATCACATAAGCCACAAACTTGTCGTTATCGGTTGCTTCCGGGTCATCGAGTATCTTCGCCACCTTTTCCAGGTGTGATGTTCTCAGGAAAAACGACAGGTCGGATACTGCGGTTTTTGCAAGCAGTTCAAGTCCACGCGGATCGATCTTCAGAAATTCCCGTCCTTCAGCTTTTACGGTTTTTACATAATCCTTTGTAAGAAGACGGTATTTCGTAGTATCCTTCTCGATCTGAAAAGGCTTTTCATAAATAAAATCTGCCATGGCATACTGTTATTTAATTAACAATGAGTAGATTAGGGTGATCAGGTTCTGAGATTCATCTGATTTATCAAATATAATAACAATTGATCATAAAAAAGAAGTCAAATGTCATCCTTATGAATCAGTAAAATTTTAAAAGAAAAAAGTTACACAGAGAGCCACAGAGAAGTCACAGAGATTCACTGAGATACTGCTCTGTGGAACTCTGTGCCTCCTCTGTGTAACTCTGTGTAAGTTCTTATAATTTAAAGCGAAGCAAAGTTGAATTTTTCCTTTGCTCTTATCCCTTTTGGTGTCATTTCCAGGGTGCAGCACTCAACATGTTCGTCATGCTGAAAGAGAAGGATATAATTGCTCGCTAAAGCCTCTTCAAGGATCTGCTTTTTCTCGTCAATGGTTTTCAGTGATTCGATATCATAGCTCATGTTCCAGATAAGTGGAATGTGGGCAGCCGTTGGAATGAGGTCTCCTGTGTAAACCAGTGTTTTCCCTTTATAATTTATGACCGGTATCATTAGCCCGGGTGTATGCCCGTAGCAGAACCTGATTGAAAAACCCTTGAAAAGTTCACCCTCTTCATCCACCAGGCTGAGCCTGCCGCTTTCAGAGATCGGAAGTATGTTTTCTTCAAGAAAAGCATCGGCTTCCCTGGGGTTATTTTTCACCGCCCACTCCCATTGAGTCCTGCTTACATGATATATTGCCTCCGGGAATACCAGTTCATAGCCTGATCCAGCAGGTTTGTTCCTCACGCATCCCCCGCAGTGGTCGGCATGAAGGTGGGTAAGCACAACATCAGTTATATCTTCAGGTTTGTATCCTCTTTTAGCAATGCCATCAAGTAATCCTTCCCCGTCATGCAGATGGACATGCCTGAAGAATTTCTCATCCTGCTTGTCGCCCCAGCCGGTATCGACAAGTATCACATGACCGTCGGTCTCAATTATCAGAGATCTCAGAGTAAGAACGATCAGGTTGTTACCATCGGAATTATATACCCTCGACCAGAGCACTTTCGGTACTACCCCGAACATGGCTCCGCCATCAACCTTGAAATTGGCAATATTGAAAAGATCCAGCTTCATTACATATATTTAAACTTTAACAACTCATCATGTCAGATTGTTTTCCGGGCTGCCGGAATCGGCCGGTGTTTTTTCTTCTTTGATGTAAGCTGGTATGTTATTCTCATCAGAAGACGTATCATCTGGTATGATGTCCATCCTCTGAGCCTTGTGTACCATGTCCGTCTCCGGTTGTATTCCTCAAAAGTCACCTGGCGGCAATCGTTTTTAATAATATCGAGCATGATATTTTCAAAATTTACCGCGAAGCCTTCATCCACGATGTCAACATTTATCTCGATGCTGGCATAATCGCTCAGGTGGTTCATGTTGTAGCTTCCAATCGTGCTCCATTTTCCGTCAACAACGGCTGCTTTCGCATGAAGGTTTGATGGAAGATATTCGTAGATCTTTATCCTGTTCTCAAGAATAAAATCATAGAGAAAATGTGTTGCCCGTTCGAACATGGGGGCATCAGATTCTGCCGCCAGCACTATTGTAATATCAACGCCTCTCCTCCTGGCATTTCTGAGCAGCTTCCTTTCATTTCTTCCGGGCAGGAAATAGCTGGCGAATATTATCATTCTCTCCCTGGCTGTCTTGAATGCATTCCGGTAGCTTCTCCGTATCTCAATCTTCCTCCTGTACCAGTTGTTCTGTCTAACTTTCAGCTTTATATCCTCTTTATAGAATACGGGGTTATTTATCATCTCCCGTGATCTCTCCTGCTTTGGAATAAAGGTCTTGTTCCAGAGTTTCTTTAGTATTGAAAGTATGTGGATCAGTTCAGGCCCTTTTATAAGAACGGCAAAATCGAGCCACTCTTTTTTCCCGTGTATTCCATGGTACCTGTCTGCAAAATTCATTCCCCCGATTATTGCAACCTCACCGTCGGCCATTACTACTTTTGAATGCAGCCTGAGACTTAACTGGAATCCTTTTGTTGTAAGGGTTGGAGAAAAGAACCTGAAGAGGATACCGGACTCTTCAATACTGTCAACAAACTCCTTTGAAAGATATTTCGTTCCGAAAGCGTCAAGGAGAAGGTATGTCCTGACACCTCTTTTTGAAGCTCTTATCAATGCGTTGACTATCCTCTTCCCGGTTTCATCTTCATCTACTATATATGTCTGGAAATGAATGAAATGCCTGGCTTCGTCAATTACCTTCTCAACGGCTCTAAAAAAGGGTTCGCCGCTTTTAAGAAGCTCAACACAGTGTCCGCCTATATAGTCAGATATTTTAGACCGGGCTTTCATTCTTGTATCCGGGAATTTTCCTTTATACAAATATAAGACTTTGTTGCAAGGATGTCTGAGAATACTTTTTTACGTTATTTTAGCAGAGCAATTAGAACAGGCGGCATGAAAAAAATTTTGTTCCTCATAATCTTACCGGCATTTCTTTTTGCCGTAATTGCCGTATCATGTGCTCCTTCCCTGGATGGCAAAAAGCTCCCTGGCCATCCAAGGATACTCCTTCTTAAGGGCGAAGAGGCTCAGATTAAGGAGACGATAGCCGCCGATCCTGCATGGCAGGCAATTCACCAGTCGATCCTTGACGAGTGTGACAGGGTGCTTGAAATGCCTCCGGTTGAAAGGATCCAGATCGGGCGGAGACTGCTCGACAAATCAAGGGAAGCCCTCAGGCGTATCTTCTATCTCTCCTATGCATGGCGCATGACCGAAGATGATAAATACGCCGAACGGGCTGAAAAGGAGATGCTGGCGGTTTCGGCATTCAGCGACTGGAATCCCTCCCATTTCCTGGATGTCGCGGAAATGACGATGGCTGTTTCAATCGGCTACGACTGGCTCTATGATGAATTATCACCTGATTCCCGTGAAATAATAAAGAGTGCAATCATTGAAAAAGGACTAAAGCCTTCGCTTGAACCTCAGAACAGCGGATGGCTGGGGGTTTCGCATAACTGGAACCAGGTTTGCAATGCGGGGATGACATACGGGGCCCTTGCAATTTTTGAAGAAGATCCGGAGCTGGCAGCGGCCCTGATTCACAGAGCCGACAGCTCGATCAGGCTGCCGATGGAAGAATATGATCCGGATGGCGCATACCCTGAAGGCTATTCTTACTGGGGCTACGGCACCAGCTTCAACGTCATGTACCTGGCTGCAGCAGAAAAAGCCCTTGGAAAAGTAACCGATCCCATGATGTTCCCGGGATTTTTCAGGACTGCCGGATACCTTGAAAACATGACCGGCCCGTCAGGCAGCTGCTTTAACTACTCCGACTGCGGGGCAGGAGGTCACCTTCAGCCTGCAATGTTCTGGTTTGCTGACAAGCTGGATGATCCTTCATTATTGTGGTCGGAGCGTTCTCACCTCCTGAGCAAAGGGGCCTCAGATGACCGCCTTCTGCCTCCAATAATGATATGGAGCGGAGGTATGACAATTGACAAAATAACTCCTCCGGAGAAAAGGGTATGGGTCGGCCAGGGCAGGAATCCTGTTGCATTGATGAGAACTTCATGGAACGATCCCGATGCAGTTTTCGCCGGATTCAAGGCCGGATCGCCGTCGGTGAATCATGGTCACATGGATATAGGTACGTTTGTTATGGAGGCCGGCGGGATAAGGTGGGCTATGGACTTCGGAAACCAGGATTACAACTCGCTTGAAACTGCGGGAGTCAGCCTGTGGGGGATGGCTCAGAATTCACAACGCTGGGATGTTTACAGGTATAACAACTTTGTTCATAACACTATTACAGTAAACAACAGGCACCAGGATGTAGGAGGTTACGCTGCAATCAACAGCTGGTCCGACCAGCCGGGAACCCTGAATGCGGTTTCTGATATCACGGCAGTATACAGTGAAAACCTTAAAAAAGCCGTAAGAGGAATAGCTATTGTTGATGACAGTTATGTGATGGTGCGTGATGAAATTGAAACACTTTCAGCCGAAACTGTGATAAGATGGAACATGCTTACTTCAGCCGAAGTGAAAATAATAAGTAAAAATGAGGCTGAGCTTCTGAAGAACGGGAAGAGACTCGTTATCAGGGTAAAAGAACCGGCACAGGTTAAGATGATGACCCGCAGCACCGTTCCGCCGAATGAATATGATGCTCCGAATCCGGGAACGATAATGGTCGGATTTGAAGTTAAAGTCCCTGCAAATTCTTCAGTGGCACTGAATGTGCTTCTGCTGCCGGATGGAGCATCAGAAAATGAAAGGATCTCAGCACTCCCGCTTTCAGGCTGGCCAAAAAACAATAGTCAACAACCGTAGCAATAAAAGAAAATGCTTCAAGTTTTATATTTTGTTAGTATTTAAGTACCCCCTTTCCCGTTTCCCCCAAGGGGGAAAGGCTAAGCTCCTCCCCCCTGGGGGGAGGCTGGGTAGGGGGTTAAAAAACGAAACGAAAATTCTTATCTATCTTAACCTATACTCATTTAAAACTTAAAGACTCCTTTAAAAATGAAGAAGATATTATTACTAGTTGCTTTTGCTTTACTGCTCTCTTCTGTCTCGTTTGGACAGGATTACAGGACAAGCCTTGGATTGAGGCTCGGTTATCCTTATGGATTGACAGTCAAGCAATTCCTGAGCAAGACAAATGCACTTGAAGGGATCCTGGCGAGCAGCTGGGGAGGGTTTGTTGTGACCGGGCTGTATGAAAATGAACACTGGACAGGCAATTATCCGGGGCTCAACTGGTTCTGGGGTGTTGGCGCTCATGCAGGATTCTGGGATGCTATTGATCATCCCAATATTGATGATTCATATACAGGTTCAGTAATCGGAGCCGATTTTATCATAGGGCTTGAATATACTTTCGACGAATTGCCTGTGAACCTGTCAATTGACCTGCTTCCGTCCTTCAACATTATCGGTTACACCGGCTGGGAAGGGTTAAACGGAGCAATCTCGGCACGATACGTATTTTAGGTCTTCGGTCTTCCGTCTTCTGTCTTCGGTCTTCCGTCTTCCGTTTTTTATCGTAAATATTTTGCATTTCGGAAAAAACATGCTTTCTTTGCATCCGCATTTTTAAGTTCTTTAAATGGTCCATTCGTCTAGTGGTTAGGACGTCAGGTTTTCATCCTGGTAACAGGGGTTCGATTCCCCTATGGACTACCAAAACAGAGTGAGAGTGGGAGCCATCCTTCGCTGAAGCTTCGGCTGGCGAAGCGAGAGCGAGAACTCTCACTCTGTTTTTGTCTCACTCTCACTCTCACACTGACTCTGTAAATAGCCTGCTTTAACCGGCAGGCATTTCCTTTTAATAATATATTAGCTTTATAGGCTCTGTGGGATATACCTAATAAAGTTCCAGGACTTTGCGTGGTGGTGCCGTCGAGTAATGAAACCTCCCTTTATTGCCAGGCCGAAAGGTGTTAGGCGAAGCCAGAATGTTTGGAAGAACCACCATTGAAACATGTTTTTTTGCTTAAATTATAGCAGTTGAAATCCCTAAAAATTCAACTGAATTTTCTTAAGTCTTGTTCAAATTTATTATCTTTGATTACTTTCTCTCTAAATCGCTAGAATTCTCTTAAGTTCTAATGTACGTTCTCATATTTTTATTTTCTCATAATAAGGGTACTAAAATGTAAAACTAAAACTAGTCTTAATGAAAAAATTATTAATCATTTTCATTTCTTGTTTTGCGGTTGGTACTTGTCTTGCTCAACGAAAAGTTGTTAAAGTAGAACCGCAAGTTCAAGAGGTTAAACAAGAGGACTATTCATTAAAAAGGAAAGTGGCGATAGCACGTTTCTCTAATGAAACACAGTACGCTAAAGGCATCTTCTATGATAAGGAGAATGACCCTATGGCTAAACAAGCACTAGACATCTTATCCACGAAGTTAGCCTCGTCTGGGAAGTTTATTCTCCTTGAAAGGCAAGATATGGATAAAATAATGGAAGAACTGCAGATCGCAGGAAATCAGGGATCAAAAAAAATAGGTGCTGATTACCTTATTATCGGATCTGTAACCGAATTTGGTAGAAAAAATGTTGGTGACGTAAATGCCTTTTCAAGAACAAAAACCCAAACTGTTGAAGCCGCTGTAAGTATTCGACTGGTCGATGTTTCTTCTGGACAGATAATATATTCTGAAGAAGCAAAGGGAGAAGCTGAAACAACTAATAAAACAGTCATGGGACTTGGGGAAAGAACCGACTATGATGCAACATTAAGTGACAAGGCTATCTCTGTAGCAATTTCTAAATTAGTTGAGAATATTATAAACAATTGTATGAATAGACCCTGGAAAGCATATTTCTTAACTTATGATGAAAATGGAATAATAATTTCAGGTGGCAAGAGCCAAGGTTTAAAGATCGGTGATATTTTTGATGTTGTTGAAAAAGGGAAAATAGTGGAAAATCCACAGACTGGCATTAAAATAGAATTACCTGGGAATAATGTTGGGAAAATTAAAATTGATTATGTAGGGGGAGAAACTCCTGAAAGTGAATTTTCTATGGTTTCATTTATCGATGGAAACATAGATAAACAGAATTTAGGTAATTATTACATTAAAGAGATCCCAAAATGAAAAATCTATTATATTTCATAATTGTGAGTTTTGTTTTTTTATCAAGTTGCGGAGGTATAAAAACAATAACGGCAGGACTGGAAAACGAGGCATTTCTTGAATTTGTAGGACCTGCAAATAAATACTCTGATGGCATAGATGTTAACATCGATGAGAATCTTAGCTTTAAGGCCAGTGTACACAAAGACAAAGTTGGCTACATGAAAGGTGAGGTATATGCAATCTCTACAGGCACACATACTTTAAAAGTATCATATAAGGGACAAGTCCTTTATGAAAAGCAAATTTTTGTGGCAGCGCAGGAAACTAAAAAAATAGTATTACAATGAAAAAGATTTTCATTTTATTGTCATTAATACTAGTTGTTTCATCTTGTACTGTTCAAAAATCTTTGTACAGTTGGGGAAAATATGAAACAACCAGTTACAACTATCTGAAGAATAGTGACGAAAAATCATCTCAAGCCTTAATTGAAGACTATAAAAACATGATTGAAAATCAGAAAGGAACAAGAAATGTTCCACCTCCTGGAATATATGTTGACTATGCATACCTTTTATTGCAGGTTGGAAAGACTGAAGAAGGGAAAGCTTTCTTAATGAAGGAAGTTGAACTATACCCAGAATCAAAAATCTTTATAGATAGAATCCTTAAAATGCTTGAGCAATGAAAACAAAACACATTTATTTCCTTCCTGTTATTGTTTTATTAGTAAGTTGTTCAACAACGACTCCGCTGAAGAAATCTGTTGCTTACGAAGGAATGTACAAAGAACAACCCCTGACAATACTATTAATGCCTCCAATTAATAGAAGCACTGCTGTTGAAGCAAAGGAGTACTTCTATTCAACCTTAAATGTACCACTTGTTGAAAAAGGATTCTATGTTCTACCTCCATTTATGACAATGGATATTCTAAAAAGGGAAAGTGCATATGATTCTGAACTCTTTTTAAATGGATCTTTAAATAAATTTGGTGAAATATTTGGAGCAGATGTTGCTCTTTTCACAATCATAGAAAAATGGGATAAATCCTCTATTGGATTTACTGTTACTGTGGCTGTAGAATATATTGTCAAGTCTACGAAAACAAATGAGACTCTTTATACAAGAAAAGGTACAATAATATATGATGCTTCAGTTCAGAGCAATGCTGGCGGAGCTTTTGGAGCAATAGCTGATTTAGTTGCATCTGCAATAAACACCGCTGCCACCAAATATGTAGATATAGGAAGAGTGTGTAATTCTTACACATTAAAAGATTTTCCTAGTGGAAAATATAGTCCTATTTATCAATTAGACGGAGAAGAACTTGCTGGGAAAAATGAATTTAGTGTCAGATTGAATTCGAAATATAGATAATAACATATTGGTTATCGATAGGAAAACACATCAAAACAAGATTTTATATTTTTATTCGTAATAGAAATTTAGCCCTATACCTAATAGCGTCGGTAAACTTAATAGGTTTATCATGGATTTATAATTCTGATAATTAAACCGCTAAATTATTAACATCCACAAGAATGATAGGCAGACGCTCACGAACGATGTGGGCTTTGCTTATTGTGGATGGGGTGCTTAGCGGTACCTACAGAGCTGTAAGATTTAAGTCCACGTTCTGTTTTGGGCATTTATTAACCTAATAAGAATATTACAACAATTAATTTAAGTCAACATGTTGAAATTTAAGCTTTATAATATGAAAAGAATGCTTTTTTTTTGGATAGTGATTCTCTTTTCATTTCAAGGATTTGGTCAACTTGAATATTATAAGGGGTTCCGTGATGGCTTTAAGGAAGGATATTGCCATAATGACCCAGGGTGTGTTGCTCCAGCAGCGCCTGCGGCAGTAGCAAAACCTGGAGAAAAATTTTTTAGCTATAAAGATGGTTATAATAATGGTTATGCAGTTGGAATACAAACCAGACAGTCTAACCTGGGAGAATTAAATAACCAGAACTACAATCAAGCTTCAAACAAAGTAATTAGTATGTACAATCCTAATCAACAACAGCAATATATCAATGCTGTTGTTCAGAGGCAGGTAATATTTGATCAAAACAAAAGCTATTCTAACAATTTAATTTCCTGGATAACTATATTAAAATCCCAAACAAAAGATCAGCAATTCTTAAATTCCTTAGAAAATTATCGAAGAAAATTAATCTCGTGTAGTGGAGGAGATAACTCTATTTTAAGTAATGAAAATAGAAATATTGAAAGAGGAATAGAATTGGAATTAAATAATGCAATTCTAAGAAGTAAGAATTCCTATTATAATCCAACAATAATATATTCAAGTTTTGACTATAATCCTGGCGACCTCGTAAAGACTTCCTCTGGAGGACCTTTTAGGATTGCACCAAATGTGAATGCCAAACAAATTGGTCTATCATCTGTAAATCAAGTAATAACGATCGTTAGGAAAATTGATAATAATTATTATGAGGTAATTGTGGATGGCCAGAATGCTTATATCTCTAAAGCATTCTTATATGAAAAAATTAATAAATAAAACTTGATTCTTTATTTTCTGAATTTGTTCCTATTAGAAAAGCCAGTGTTATTGACCATAATATACCGGATAAATTGACCTTTTCAATCCGGAATTAAGTGCTTATTTTTAAATCTTTTATGATAATTGCTATTGAAACGGCCAAATGTGGTCAAGACCCCCAGCTTTTGCAGACATGTATAGCATCTATATCTATAAGCCGATTTTTTGTCAGTTAAAGAGTGTGGATCAATCTACCTCACTTCTATTCTCGATTCATTTCTGACATAATAATTTTCTGCAGATACAATTAATATAACTTAAACTCATAAACCCTGACTTTTTGATTCTGCCATACCAAAGCAAATAAATTTTTGCTTTTAGCCTGATTAAGGTTTAACTTTGATACTGAAAGAAATAGACCACATGTCAAGCATTATTGAAGGGTATACTTACGACATCTTCATCAGCTACCGCCAGAAGGACAATAAAGGTGATATGTGGGTCAGTGAGTTTGTTGAATCACTGAAAACCGAGCTTGAATCGACTTTCAAAGAGGAAATAAGTGTATACTTCGATATAAATCCTCACGATGGATTATTAGAAACCTACGATGTAGACGCTTCCCTGAAAGATAAGCTGAAGTGTGTGATATTTATCCCTGTAATTTCCCGTACTTACTGTGATCCCAAATCCTTTGCCTGGGAGCATGAATTCAAGGCTTTCGTTGAACAGGCATCAAAAGATCAGTTTGGACTAAAGGTAAAACTGCCTAATGGTAATGTTGCAGGCAGGGTGTTGCCTGTACAGATACATGACCTGGATAAAGAGGATATTGCTATGTGTGAATCTGTCACAGGAAGTGTGCTGAGAGGAATTGAGTTTATCTATAAATCAGCCGGAGTTAACCGGCCATTACTCCCTAAAGAAGAGAATCCACAGGAAAACCTTAATCATACAAACTATCGTGATCAGATAAACAAAGCAGCAAATGCCATAAAAGATATAATAACCGCAATACAATACTTTAGTCCGCAAAAAGAAGAGACACCACAGGAAGTTGCTAAACCTGCCTCTGTACCTCAAAAGAGCAATAAAGCACCGATTATTGCAGGTTCTGTTATAGCATCAGCATTAATTATTCTTGGTATCCTGTTTATTCCCAGGCTGTTTAAACCGGCTGAAGAACTTGAAAAATCCATTGCTGTATTACCTTTTTTTAATGATAGTTCTGATCCTGAAAACGCTTATTTTATCAATGGTGCAATGGATGAGATACTAAATAATTTACAGAAGATAAAAGAATTAAGAGTGTTGTCAAGAACCTCTGTTGAACAGTACAGAGGCTCTGACAGACCGCCAATTCCCAGGATAGCCAGGGAACTGGATGTTAATTATATAATTGAGGGGAGTGGTCAGAAATATGGTAACCAATACATCCTCAGGGTACAATTAATCTTTGGTAAAAATGAGCGACATCTGTGGGCAGATTCTTATGAAAAGGAGATACTCGGACCAAAAGAAATTTATGCAATCCATAGTGAAATTGCGCAATCCATAGCCTCTGAACTCAAGGTGATCTTAACCCCTGAAGAAAAACAGCTGATTGAAAAAACATCCACCGAAAATCTTGATGCCTATTATACTTACATGAGAGGTAACGAAGAATATTCGAATTATTTATTAGACAATAAGAATTTTGATGCACTGACCAGAGCTGAAGATTTTTACAGTAGAGCCCTGGAATACGATCCCTCTTATGCACAGGCATATACAGGTTTGGCACAGATTTATTGGGAAAAACACTATGATGAGGAATACTTTTCAAAGAATTTTATGGACTCTGTTCTTATGCTTGCAGAAACTGCTCTCTCATATGATAAAAATTTAGCCGAAGCTTATTCACTCAGAGGAGATTATTACAGGGAGAATACGGATTACAATAAAGCTCTTAAGGAATATCAAAAAGCCTTAAAATTGAATCCGAATTACTGGCAGGCCTATTATGGAATTGGTGTTTTATATAGCAACCATTTACGGGATGCAATAAATGGTTTAGAAAATTATAAAATTGCTTTAAAACTAAACCATAACCCTAAAGAAAGGCCTGATTTATTGCACGTAATGGCTTTTGGTATTAGTAGTGGGCTGGGATTTTATGATAAAGCAATAGAATATGAAAAAGAAGCATTAGAGTTAAATAATGATTCTTTGCAATATTATACTAAGCTGATCTGGTATGCTATATATAATGAGAAATATTCAGACGCTATCCGGTTTGCAGAAAGAAGTATTGCACTTGATCAGTGTAATATTTTATATTATGGAGCACTTGGACAAATATATTATACCCTGGGGGATAGACAGCAAGCTGTTGAATGCTTCAAAAAATATATTGCCGGGTTGGGTGATATAGAAATAACAGGCCTGCAAAACAGACATCGTGTGGGGTTTTGTTATCTTCTTGCGGGTAATAAGGCTAAAGCAGAAGAATATTTCGAATTACAGAAAAAATATTGTGAAGAATCCATTGAACTTGATAGAAGGTATTATGCGAGAGCTGCGTATGCTTATTATGATCTCGCCTGTATTTATGCCATTAATGGCGATAAGGAAAATGCATATAAAAATTTGCACATATATAATAATAGAATTGGTGAAACTGAAATGAAAGGTATGGTTTGGTATCTTAAAACCGATCCATTTCTTGATAGCATACGAAATGAACCAGAATTTCAGGCTATTTACCATGAGATAGAAGCCAAATACAACAATACCCATGAGAAGGTGAGACAATGGCTTGAGGAGCATGGCGAACTATAAAGATATTTAATATGTTACAACAAGTAATAAGCTGTTGTCAAATAATAAAATATAATTATCATTGCACCTGCAAAAAAGTTGAAGAGGAGAATTTAAAGAGGAGCATTTTTAGAGACCTGTATAAACAGCACCTCTGTATTTAATTGATTATAAGCGGCATGTAACAGGGGTTCGATTCCCCTATGGACTACCAAAACAGAGTGTGAGTGTGAGCCATCCTTCGTCCCGAGTATTCGGGACTTCGGCTGGCGAAGCGAGAGCGAGTGTTCGGCTACGCTCACAATCTCACTCTGTTTTTGTCTCACACTCACTCTCAATCTATAAATAACCTGCTACTTTTCTTAATCAGGGATTTGAGGCGGTTTGTTTTTGCAGATTCTTAAAATGTACGTCAGGACTCCTAAAAAAATGAAAAGGGGTCTGATCAGACCAAAACAAATATTTTAAATTAAACCGTAATTCCTGTTAACAGGTGGATTGCATACAAAGGAAGATTAACCAGCCAGCCTTCCTTTCTGAAGTCTGACATGGAAGTTCTTACAGGTAACATATCGGGGTATTTTTGATAAAATGATTTCAGACTCTTGGCCTGCAGGTTCTCCTCCGCCTTTACTTCAAGTGGAACAACATTTTCACCATATTGTAAAACAAAATCAACCTCCCCTGAAGATTGTGAGGAAGACCAGAAGTGAACTGCAACACCGGACAGAGTTTTCAGTTGCTGTAAAACATATTGTTCTGTTAATGCACCTTTAAACTCTTCAAAAATGATATTCCCCTCAAGCAGAGTTTTAGCATTAATACTTCCCATAGCTGCCATTAATCCCGTATCAACTGTAAATAACTTGAATGCACTTATGTCTTCATAAGCCTTTAAAGGGATACCTGGTTTTGATATCCGGGTGATCTTATACGCTAATCCACAATCAATGAGCCATTGAAGTGCCAGTTCATAGTCTTTTGCCCTTGAACCTTTTTTGATTACACTGTAAATAAACTTCCTGTTTTCCTTTGCCAGCTGGGAGGGTATCGAGCTCCAAAGCATTCTTATTCTCGGAACTATTTCTGCCGGAGCATGTTTTGAAAAATCCTGTTCAAATGCCAGCAGTATTCTGTTTTGAATCTGCCGCACTTCATTATAATCCCCTGAACCGGCAAATGATAAAACCGCTTCCGGCATTCCTCCTGTGAAATAGTAATTTCTTAATAATTGAATGTATTTTACTTTAAAGTTTTTAACCAGGTTCCATTCTTTATCATTTAACACTTCAAGTAATTTTGATTGTCCCATGGCATTCAGAAACTCACTGAAGCTAAGCGGGAACAGGTCCAGGAAATCAATCTTTCCAACAGGGAATGATGTACTTTTATGTAATGCAACCCCCAATAATGAACCTGCTGCAATTATATGATATTGAGGGGCATCCTCGTAAAAATACTTTAGTGCAGTAATCCCGCCTTCTGCTTCCTGAATTTCATCAAATATAATCAGTGTGTTTTCTGCTTCTACATGCAGTCCTGTTTCAATTTGAATAGCCGAAATAATTCTATTTGTATCGTAATCTTCCTCAAACAATCTTCTAAGCAGTTTTGAACTCTCAAAATTCATATATGCTACCTGCTTATAATTGCGCTTACCAAATTCCTTTATCAGCCAGGTCTTTCCAACCTGTCTTGCTCCCCTTACAATAATTGGCTTTCTTTTCTCCTTTTTCCTCCAATTATCAAGGTATTCCATTGCTGATCTTTCCATTTTTCGATGTTTTTATACTCTTTTATATGCAAATATACATATTTCCCCGTACTTTTTGTGTTCTCTTACACTTTCTTGTCGGTCTTTTTGTTATTTATTACATTTATATGTCGGTCTTTCTATAAACAACTTCATTTTTCAGGACTTTTTAGTCAGCGCTTACATCAATTATCCGTTAAAAGATTCCATAATTTAGGAATCCGGATTTCTTAATTCGCAATCGGCAATCCGAAATCCGAAATTGAATTAATATGTTATCTCCATCATAAATCTATTGTCAGATAGAAAATATAATTATCTTTGCGCCTGCAAAAAAGTTAAACAGCATTTAAAATGGCAAATCACAAGTCGTCAGAAAAAAGGAACAGGCAGACAGTTGTTAAGAATGACAGCAACAAGTATTACGCCAAGACAATGAGGAACGCCCTGAAGGACATTCGTTCCACATCCACAAAGAAAGAGGCTGCCGAGCTGGCCCCGAAAATGAATGCAATTATCGACAGGCTGGCTAAAAAGCATATTATTCATACCAACAAGGCTGCTAACCTGAAATCGTCAGTGCAGAAACACGTCAACGGCCTGAAATAACCTGATCAGTAGAAATATAATTATCAGGGGGTGTCTCAAAAGGACACCCTTTTTTATTTAATAATCAGATAGATACCCCCTACCCAACCTCCCTTTTACAAACTAAGTACCACCCCATCCAACCTCCCTTTTTATAATCTCTACCCCCTACCCAACCTCCCCCCAGGGGGGGGAGGAGTGTTATCATGAAACTTGAGTTTGAGAATGAGTAGGTTGCAACAGAAATTTAAAACGCAATTGGAAAGATATTAAATTGTTTAGGTGCTAAACAATAAGTCCTGTAACCTGAAATAAATATTCTTCAGCTTTTCCCCCTTGGGGGAAACGGGTAAGGGGGTTGTGTCATAAAAAGGGGGGAACGGGAAAGGGGGTATTCCGAAAAAAAGAACAAATCTTAAAGTTTACAGGATAGTTTTTCGTAACTTGTATCCGGAATAATTAATTTTCGCTGCATGTCACTTAAGATCACTGACTGGGCTGTCGAGGACAGGCCCAGAGAAAAGCTTATACAAAAGGGAACTGCAAGCCTCAGCGACGCTGAGCTGCTTGGCATTCTTATCAGCTCAGGCAGGAAGGATAAATCGGCAGTCGACCTTGGCCGTGAACTTCTTAGCATTGTCGAAAACAATCTGAACAGCCTCGGAAAGCTCTCAATTCCCGACCTTAAAAAGATCAAAGGCATTGGTCCTGCCCGCGCAGTGACCATTGCCGCCGCCCTTGAGCTGGGCAGAAGGAGAAAGCTGGCTGAGGTGCCTGATGCGATCCAGATCAGGAGCTCAAAGGATGTCGCCGATATCTTTCAGCCGCTTATGTCTGACCTGTCCCATGAGGAATTCTGGATACTGTTCCTCAACAGGTCAAACCGGGTTATCGGAAGGATGAAACTGAGCCAGGGAGGTATCAGCGGAACCGTCACTGACGTCAGAATGGTCATGAAGAAGGCAATTGAGTATCTGGCATCGGGGATCATAGTCTGCCATAATCACCCTTCAGGAAATCTAAATCCAAGTGAATCAGATTCAAAGATCACTCAGAAAATAAAAGAAGCCGGTAACCTTATGGATATCCAGCTTCTTGATCATCTTATTGTTACTGATAAGGATTATTACAGTTTCGCAGATAACGGGCTGCTTTAAACCCCCTCTGGCGCTAAAGCGCCATCTCCCCCAAGGGGGCGAAAGATCCTATATTTTACTGAATTACATTATATTAGGGTATCTTTTCCCCCCTTGGGGGGAATTAAAAGGGGGGTTCTTGCAATATGAAGGGGGGAATTAAAAGGGGGTTTGTCACTTCGTTTGTAGTTTTCTCACTTTGCTTTTATCGGGGCACTCCTTTAGCAGGGCTTTGATTGTCTTCCCGAGTTTCGGGTGAACAAGGCCGCCGGTTATCTCGTTCAGCGGGACAAGTGCAAACTTCCGCTCATGAAGCTTCGGGTGAGGTATAACCAGTGACTTTTCTTCGAACACTTTGTCGCCATATAGAAGGATATCTATATCGATCACCCGGGAGACATATTTCCTGCCCTCCCTCAACCTTCCCATCTGTGCCTCTATCATCAGTATCCTGCCAAGAAGTCCTGACGGCTTCAGCCTGGTGATCACCTCAACAGCCATATTCAGGAAATTGCTTTCACTCTCAAAACCCCAGGGTTCAGTCTCATAAAGTGATGATAACATTTTAACCTGTCCAATATGTTCCCAAATGAGCCGGAGAGCCTCACTGATGTTTTCTTCCCTGTCCCCAAGGTTTGTCCCAATACCCAGATATACTTTCATAATCTGCCCTTTGACCCTGTCAGAGCTATTTACAAATATACCTTTTATATATTCAACTTGTTTTCATATATTTAGATTTCAATTTAAAAACTGTAACTATGAAAAATTTCCTTATTTATACCCTTGCCACCATCACAGGCATAATACTTGCTTCTCTTATTTTCTTCTTCATCATGCTTGGGAGCCTTGGCGCAATGGTTGCTGCCGGCGATAAGCCTGTATCGATAAGCGACAACTCAATTCTTGTCCTGAAGGCAGGTGTTCCGATCCCCGACCGCACCGACTCCAATCCTTTTGCAGGAATCGACATAATGGATATGTCTTTTGCTTCGGCAGCAGGGCTGAATGATATCCTGAAAAACCTCGACAAAGCAGCCGCCGACCCTAAAATAAAAGGGATTTTAATTGAGAACGGACTGCTTCCATCCGGATGGGCAACGACCGAAGAGATTAGGAACGCCCTGGATAAATTCCGGGAGACGAGCGGGAAATTCGTAATAGCCTGGTCTGACTATCTCCTTCAGCAGGAGGGCTACTACCTCTCAACAGCTGCCGACAGGATATTTATTGCTCCGGGATCGATGGTCGATTTCAAGGGATTGTCGGGCGATGTGATGTTCTATAAGAAAGCACTCGAAAAACTGGGTGTGGAGGTTCAGGTCATCAGGCACGGAAAATTCAAGGGAGCTGTTGAGCCTTATATACTTGATAAGCTCTCAAAAGAAAATGAGGAGCAGATCAGGGATTATGTCGGATCAATATGGAACCATGTCGTTGAAAGGATGGCCGTATCGAGAGGGACCACGGCAGATGAGCTTAACAAGCTGGCCGACAGGCTCGCAGGTTATGTACCCACATCAGCCCTTGAGAACAGACTTGTTGACGGACTCATTTACAGGGATGCATTGATCGACACCATCAAGATCCTTTCCGGCCTTACAACCGATGACAAAATAGAGCTTGTCCAGATGACAAAATACACCAAGGTTCCTGATTCTCAGAAGCATACAATATCCAAAAACAAAATTTCCGTCATCTATGCAGCCGGAACGATTGTCAGAGGAAAGGGAAATGAATACAATATCGGCGGATCGGGCTATGCTGATCTGATAAGGAAAGAAAGGCTTGACAGTAATGTGAAAGCTATTGTCGTGAGAGTCAATTCTCCGGGAGGAGATGCTGTTGCCTCCGACAATATCTGGAGGGAGCTTAACCTTGCTGCAGAAATGAAGCCGGTTGTAATATCCATGGGCAACTATGCTGCCTCAGGAGGATATTATATATCTGCTCCGGGAACCAGGATCTATTCCAATCCTACAACCATTACAGGATCAATCGGAGTATTCGGGCTCATTCCGAATACCGGCAAATTCCTGGAACAGAAAATAGGGATAACAACCCAGTCGGTAAATACAAATGCATATTCTGATTTCCCGTCGCCCTTCCGCTCTATGAGCACATATGAAAAGGGCATAATGCAAATGGATATAGAGCACATCTACAGTACATTCACCAGTAAAGTGGCGCTTGGAAGAAAAATGAACGTGGAATCCATTGACAGCATTGGCCAGGGACGTGTGTGGGGCGGCACCAAAGCTCTCATGCTCGGACTGGTTGATGAGATTGGAGGACTGAAGGATGCAGTGAATGGCGCCGCATCACTTGCGGGTGTTGATCTATATAGCATAAAGGAATTGCCCGCCATTGAAGACCCATATACAAAGCTGCTGAAACAGCTGACCGGAGAGATAAGAATGAGAATGCTCAAAAAGGAACTAGGGGATTATTTAAGGATATATAACGACCTGATTCAGCTGAAAGATATGGAAGGAATCCAGGCCAGACTGCCATATTTCATTGAGATCCATTGACCGATGCAGAAAACAAGGAGTATATTTCTTTATCCTTTCTCCCTGTTATATGGATTGATTACTGCCGTCAGGAATTTCCTTTTTGATTCAGGAGTTCTCAAACCGGAAGAATTCAATATCCCGGTCATTTGTGTCGGCAACCTTGCCGCCGGCGGCACCGGGAAAACCCCTCATACCGAATACCTGGCTGACCTTCTCAAAAAGGAATTCAATGTTGCGGTACTGAGCAGGGGTTATAAGCGGAAAACCAGGGGCTTCCTGATCGCCGGTGCCAATTCATCTGTAAGCGATATAGGTGATGAACCGCTGCAGATGTCACTCAAATTCCCGGGCATTGTCATTGCAGTCGACAGTAACAGGATCAGGGGTGTGCAGGGAATCTTGAGGGAAAAACCAGAAACGAATGTAATAATCCTCGACGACGGATTCCAGCACCGCAGGATAACTCCCGGCTTTTCAATATTGCTTTCAGCCTGCGACAGGCTGTTTATAAACGATCACATGCTTCCGTACGGCAACCTCAGGGAAAGCAAAACAAACATGAGGAGAGCCGACATAATCCTGATTACCAAATCTCCTGAATCAGTTTCGCCAATACAGCGAAGGATAATTGTCAAGCAGATCAATAAATTTCCGTATCAAAACCTTTATTTCACTTCAGTAACCTATAGTGATCCGGTTCCTGTTTTTGACGGGAACGATCCTGCCCCGGGAATCTTTGATGCCCTGCTGACAGATGATACAGGCATAGTGCTGGTCACAGGTATTGCCGATCCCGGTCCGCTTGCAGAGTATATCAAAGCCAGGTCGGCAGAACAGGTGATACTCTCTTTCGGCGATCATCACAGGTTCAGGGAAAGGGATATTGAGAAGATCACAAATGCCTGGCATTCACTCAGATCCGGCAGAAAATACCTGGTCACAACCGGGAAGGATGCTGTCAGGTTGAGGGAATTTGCTAATTTTGCAGAGCCAATCCGGTCGGCATCTTATTACATCCCGGTGGGGATAAAATTTTTAAATGACGATCAGGAGGAATTTGAAAATCTGATAACTGATTATGTTAGAAAAAATAAACGAAACAACAGAATTTCTTAAAGGCAGGGGAATCATAAATCCTGATGCAGGCATCGTCCTCGGGACAGGGCTCGGCGGTCTTACAGCAAAAATTGAAAACCGTATTGAGATCGACTACAGGGATATCCCGAATTTCCCTGTATCGACTGTTGAGGGACACGAAGGCAAGTTCATATACGGCGATTTCGGAAAGAAGAAGATCATTGCCATGAAGGGCAGGTTCCATTATTATGAGGGTTACGAATCCGACCTTATTGCCCTTCCTGTAAGGGTGCTGAAATACCTTGGTATAAAATGTCTTTTTCTTTCAAATGCCGCCGGGGGAGTCAATCCTTCTTTCCAGATAGGTGATATTATGATAATAACCGATCACATTAATCTGCTTCCAAATCCTCTGATAGGCCAGAATGATGGTCGGATAGGTCCGCGGTTCCCTGACATGGGCGAGGCATATGATAAATACCTGATAAAGAAGGCTCATATGATCGCACAGGATCTCAAGATCAAAGTTCAGAAGGGTGTTTATCTTGCCACCAGCGGTCCGACGTTTGAGACTCCTGCCGAGTACAGGTATTTCAGGATCATCGGCGCCGATGCGGTTGGCATGTCGACAGTTCCGGAAGTGATCGTTGCCCGGCACATGAACCTTCCCTGCTTTGCCGTCAGCATTATCACCGACCTTGGAGTTGATGGCAAGATCGAATACACCACGCATGAGTCAGTCATTCATGAAGCCGCCAAAACCGAAGAGCGTATGACTGCGATAATGACGGAAATGATAGCAACACTATAATGCTTTTTATTTACCACAAAGGCGCTCTAAGGATATCACTAAGGCGCACAAAGTATCAAAACACTACTCTTTTAATACCATCCTTCATGTGTTGAACGTTAAAATTCACAAGAAGACCTAAATTGCATTTCGACAATTTCAAATAAGTAAGGATTTGAGCCAGGTGAATATCAGCAAGAGCATCTACTGATTTAATCTCGATCACAATACACTCCTCTACTAATAAATCAATCCTGTAACCTGCTTCAAGATGGACTTCCTTATAAACCAGCGGTAGTGCCTTTTGCTTTTCAACTTTCAAACCTGCCGACAGTAAATCATAATACAAACATTCTGTATATGCACTTTCCAGTAAACCAGGACCTAAAGCAGAATGGACCTGGAAGGAACAATCTAAGATCTTTTTAAATATTTCCTCTTTTGTCATGGTAATTATTATTAGTTATTCCTTAGTGTTCCTTTGTGATAACCTTTGTGCGCCTTCGTGGTTAAATCAATAATTATCGTACCACAGTACATACTTTCTTCCACGATTTTGTCTTCCCCTTATCGCTGAATAATTCTATCAGGAAAATGTATATTCCTGTATCAACCAGGCTGCCATTTCTATATGTACCATCCCAGACAACAGTTGCATGATTTCCGGCGAGCATGTTCTCTGCGATTCTGCAGATGAATCCGCCTGTTTCGTTAAAAACAGAAATTGTGACCACATTACCCGGACCCTCAAGGTTCATATCAATGACAAGCACATCTTCATAACCGTCATTATCAGGTGAGATTCTCAGGGAGGAGAACATCACCTCGTCATCCTGCTGCGGCACGGCGCTGTAGACAGAATTCTCTTTCCCCGGGGTTCCCCAGCCCGGGCTTTCCGATGCGGAGTGCCAGTTCATGCTGACTGCCGATCCGGCCTCCGGCCTGATCTTTTCAAGTGAAATGCCCTCACTGCCTGCCAGAAGAGGATAGTGCATCTCCTCACTGTAAATGACCTCATCAATAACCTCAAGCTCCCGGTTCAGGAGCAGAAGGTGTCCCCTGTCGTCAGGCATCGAAGGCAGAGAACCTGCTTCGTAAATGCTTTCGCCGTCTGAAGCAGGATATCGTTCGATTACCTTCAGGGGACCGGTTGTGGCCGTGTAAAATTTCCCCGGGATAAAACACCTTGGTACATCAGAGACCAGGCATGGTCCTGACGTATCGCCTGTTTCACTGATTGAAGCCAGGTAAAGCCGCGATGCATCAATCACCTTTTCTGAACAATTGTAAAATTCAATATAATCCGGATCTTCAGGCAGGGGGTTGAACAACAACTCATTGAAAACAACATCCCCTTTTGCTGCCTGCTCCGGGATGCCAAACGAAAAACTTTTTCTGAGTGGCAGGTTGCCCGCTGCATCAGCAACTTCATCCGATAAGTGTAATTTATACACCTTTTCGGGAACAAGGACCTGCGGACTTTGAATCCTGAATTCCCGCAGAAGGGGATCTTCAATGAAAACAGCGGTCACATTTTCATTGTCAATGGCAATTCTTCCGGCGTTATCCGCAAGGTCAAAAACCGTCTCCGACAATTGAAGGCTGACAGTTACACTGTCGGAAGGAAATACATTAATGATACCTGAGAACAGGATATCAGGATTAGTCCTAAAGCCTGAATTGGCTCTTCCAGGTGTGCCTCCCCCGGATGATGAAGATGCTTCCCAGTTTCCGGCGGCAAAGAACGGGAATCCCATGTCGATGATCTCAAGCGACCATCCTCCTGACGCCTTTAGTGAGTTGCCATACCACCCGGATGAATACTCGACTCCGTGGATCAGGTTGCCAAGAGTGTCGGAAAGCAGGATCTTCTTGCCGCTGTCGGTAAGTGACGGGAATGGTTTCAGCCCTGTCGCTCTTCCATAAGCACCGAACAAGACAGTATCTGAAACGTAACAGAGTATTATATATTTTCCCGGATCAATTTTAATATCAGGAATAAGGACTGCCTGGTCGCCGGCTGAATACCTCCATCCGTCCAGATCGAGACTAAATTCGCTCCTGTTGGTTATTTCAATGTATTCTTTCGCAGGCAATCCGACAACAGGCAGAGGATCAGCCATGATCTCCGAAATGATCACATCTCCTGCCTCAGCCCAGGCAGGAATGAAGCTCACTTCAACATTCCCTGTACAGTTGCCCTGCCTGTCGCACAAAAGTTTTATCATCAGTTTATTTTCCTTCTTATTTATAAACTGATTCCTGAACTTCAGCAAAAAATAAGTGTTGTTTATACACTTAATATCAGTTATTGCATTCATGGGATCATCAGGGATGAAGTCTGATATCTCCTCATTAAATTCAAGCTGAAGCAGATTCCTTCCCATAACCCTGCAATCCACTATTTCTGGAGGCACAGTATCTGTGTAAAAAACTCCGTTGATCTCAACATCGTCAAACCACAGGAGCCTGTCGCGTGTGGAAGAATATTTATAACTGACTATGAACCAGTAAGAACTGAATAAATCGCTGTCAGCGCCAGTTGCAGAATTTATAAGAGTATCTGCGGAATCAAAAACAGAGATAAACCATTTACCGTCTGCACTTCTTTCTGCTCTTATTTCAGCAGCTTCACCTGTTCCGATATCATTCTGCCAGTTAACGCCGGTGGAAAGGACCACAGAGACAGAACCATTTTCTGTTTTCCAGAGCCTCAGCGTGTCATCATATCCGGCAAGATTAACACCGACGGCAAATCCGTTTGCAGAGGTTCCGTTATAGAAGGAGGCCGGATCAGCATCCGCCATCAGGTACACCGCCCAGTTGTTTGAAGAAGAAGGATCATAGCCATGCCTGATCCTGAATTGCCAGCTGGTCACCCCCTCTTCCGGATGAAGGTCAGCAAGCGGCACCCCTGTATAATCTGAACCTGATGCCGGATTATCATAAACATGGTGCATTGAGAATTTACCGCTAATACTGCCGGCACTGTCTGCTTTCCAGTGTTCCGCCGCACCCTGTACCCAGTGGATGGCATTGCCCTGTTCAAACGTTTCAATGATCTGACCATATGCCAATACAGGCACAAACAGCAATAGTAAAAATATTTTTTTCATACAGCGGGACGAAATGTCAAAATAAATTAATTTTGACCCTTTTATTATCAGGTAAATTTAATCATTAACATTGATTATTCAAAAACAAAAACTATGAAAACAGCTGTAGTCGGTGCAACCGGAATGGTTGGCCGCACCATGATGAAGGTCCTTGAAGAGAGAAACTTTCCCGTTTCAGAGCTTATCCCTGCCGCATCAGAGAAATCGGCCGGCAAAGAGCTTATGTTCAGGGGTAAACCTGTAAAGGTTGTAAGCGTCATGGAGGCAGTTAAGGCAAAACCGGTGTTTGCAATCTTTTCTGCCGGAGCCTCAACATCAAAGGAGTGGGCCCCTGTGTTTGCAAAAAACGGGACAATAGTCATCGACAATTCCTCATTCTGGAGAATGGATAAAAACGTCCCGCTCATTGTTCCCGAGATCAACAGCCATGTCATTAAAAAGGGTGACAGGATAATCGCCAATCCGAATTGCTCAACGATCCAGATGGTGATGGCACTCGCACCTCTTCACAGGAAATATAAGATCAAACGCCTTGTTGTTGCAACATATCAGTCTGTTACCGGAACAGGCGTAAAAGCGGTAACGCAGATGGAAAATGAAAGAAAGGGCATAAAGGGCGAAATGGCATATCCCCATCCGATTGACATGAACTGTTTCCCTCACGGCGGCTCTTTCCAGCCTGACGGATACACGACTGAGGAACAGAAACTCATTGACGAAACCCGCAAGATCCTCGAGGACCAGTCAATAATGGTTACCGCCACCGTTGTCAGGATACCAGTCGTAGGAGGTCACTCTGAGGCTGTGAATGTTGAATTTGAAAAGGATTTTGATATTGAGGAAGTAAAGTCGCTGATAAGCAGTTTCCCGGGAGTTGTTGTGTATGATGATCCTGCTCAGAACAAATACCCGATGCCAATACTTTCGTATAACAGGGATGAGGTTTTCGTGGGAAGGATAAGAAGGGACCTCTCAAAAGAAAAATGCCTCAACCTCTGGATAGTATCCGACAACATACGCAAGGGCGCCGCAACGAATGCTGTGCAGATTGCGGAGTATATGGTGGCAAAGAAGCTCTATTGATGTACATGTACCCACCCCCCGGCCCCCTCCCTAAGTCACACGTACCCACCCCCTTAATCCCCCTCCCTGCTGGCGCAAGGAGGGGGAAATTCCTTGGTATATACTACTGATTAATAGCATATTACGTCAGTAAGGGCAGCAAATATAATAATAATTTACTTTAGACAAGACACCCCCTCCTTACGAAGTAGGGAGGGGGTCGGGGGATGGGTACGTGTGATCAAGAGACCGGGGGGTCATCAAACAGGAAATTGTTATACGGATACTTCTTTACATGTATTTTCTTCACCTCCTCGTAGACCAGCTTTTTCAGCTCGTCAATATTCTCTTTTGTCTTTGCCGATATGAAAACTGTGGGATGATTTTTATCACTTGCCATCCAGGTCTTTTTAAGATCCTGAAGAGAGATATTCTCCCTTCCGGCAGGGGTAAGGTCATCTTCATCCTTTGCAGTGTATGAGAAAGCATCTATCTTGTTGAATGCAAGGATGACCGGCTTGCCGGCTGATTTGAGATCGGCGAGTGTTTCATTCACAACCCTCACCTGTTCCTCGAACCCTGGATGAGAGACATCAACAATATGGATCAGCAGATCCGATTCCCTCACTTCATCGAGTGTTGACTTGAACGACTTAACCAGGTCGTGCGGAAGCTTGCGGATGAAGCCGACAGTATCCGACATCAGGAAAGGCAGGTTTCCGATCACCACTTTCCTGGTTGTGGTATCGAGTGTCGCAAAAAGCTTGTTCTCTGCGAAAACGTCCGATTTGCTCAGCAGGTTCATCAGGGTTGACTTACCAACGTTGGTGTAGCCGACAAGGGCGACACGAACCATCTTACCGCGGTTCTTACGCTGGGTAGCCATCTGAACATCGATCTTCTTAAGCTGCTCTTTCAGCAAAGCGATCTTATCCCTTATTATCCGTCGGTCTGTCTCTATTTCAGTCTCACCCGGACCTCTCAGTCCGATACCTCCCCTCTGCCTCTCGAGGTGTGTCCACATCCCGGCGAGGCGGGGTAAAAGATACTGGTACTGTGCAAGCTCCACCTGCGTCCTGGCATGGGAGGTCCTGGCACGGCCGGCAAAAATATCAAGTATGAGGTTTGTCCTGTCGATGATCCTGCATCCCAGGGCCTTTTCAATGTTACGCAGCTGGGTGGGCGAAAGCTCGTCGTCGAATATTGCAATATCGACTTCGTTATCGGTTACATACTGTGCTATCTCAGATATTTTACCCGATCCCACGAAGGTCCTCGGGTCGGGGTAATCAAGTTTCTGGATGAACCGTTTAACAGGATCAGCGCCTGCTGTATCTGTAAGAAACGACAGCTCTTCGAGGAAATCTTCTGTTTCGCGAGAATCCTGTCCCGGGTAATTTATGCCAACAAGGATTGCAGTCTCCTTACTGCGGGCTGTATCAAACATCAGATTATCAGCCTCCTGTTTGACTGGATGGAGCCTCGTATCGCCTGCTTAAGAGCTTCAGAGCAACGTAAAACCATCTCCAGGTCCGACGGGAAAGGCATCGCCTTAACCTGTGTCCTTTGAAGCTGGGCAGGACTAAGTGCACCCAGGTCACCAATAGCTCTTGCCGAAACATGCTCAAACTTCGACTCGGCGCCCATGGGGTCCTTCTTCAGAAGATTCTTTGGATTCATCTGGATTATCTCGATATCACCGTCGATACGGCATCCTTTGGTCTGCAGTGTTGAAACCAGGGCGCACTGAAGGGTTTTATACTTCTTCACCTTGATATCATTACCGGCAGTGTCTCTCATGACATTCCCGTTCCTGTCGAGCTGATATGTGAATCCGTCCTCCACATCCCTTTTGACGACTGAATCGCGTTCTTCCGTCCTGTCGGGACTTACGGCTATGTTCCTGACATTTACGTTGATGTAATAATCGTAGTTGGCATTCTCATCAAGGTTCATTATATGGTATTCGGTCCATTCGTTATTGAGCGCCTGGAGATCGACAGAGAGAAGATCTTCTTCAAATTCACTGGGGAATTTTATCATCGTCGTGTTCTGAAGCGAGACGAACACCCTGCTTGTTCCCAGGTATTTTGCCTCAAGTATCTTGCTGTCGATACCCTCGTAGTCGCCGACATATTCCTTTGCCCTGATGAACTCTGCAAAGGCCTGGCGGTAGTTCTCCTTGATCCCGGTTTTCATGAGCTCAATTCCGTGGGCATAGTAGAAGTCGGCTGATTTGCGCTTTGCAATAATCATCTCGGGCATGTAGTCAACATAAGGAAATTCAACGGATCTGTTCCCGATACTGAGGGGCATCACGGTCCTGATCATAGACTGCCTGTCGCTCATTCGCTTATATATAAGGTATATTTCGTCGTAGTTCTGGGGGCGGTTCTCCATTTTGAGGTAACGGATCCTTTCGTTATCCTGTTCCGTGACCACATTATATGAGCGTTCAAGTATTTCTATCTGTTTTTCGTTATCAGGATTCTTGCGCAGCTCCTTTACAGCTGTTGCAATGGCAGAATCATAGTTGCCTCTTTGCAGCTGTTTTTTGGATGATGCACAGCCGGAAAGGATTATTGTCAATGTGAAAAATATGCCTATGTACTTTTTCATAGCGTATTCATTTTATTACTAATGTGAAATTTAAGAAAAATATTAAAATATCAGGTTAAAAAAGTGTTTAAATAATAAAACTGAGCCACATTGAATACCTCACCCTTACAGGTTGTCCCCTCTGAAGTCCGGGGCTCCAGCCGGGTGAGCTCTGGATTGCCTTTACTGCCTCATTGTCGATAATGGGATCTACGCTTTTTACCACTGTCACGTTGCTGACAGAGCCGTTGGTCTCAATGATGAAAGTAAGGAACACCCTGCCCTGGATCTTCCTGTCGAGGGCTTCCTGCGGGTAGTTGGTTCTTTTCTGGATATATTCCCTGAACTTATTTATGTCGCCGCCCCTGAACGAAGGCATCACTTCGACCATTATGAATGGTTCGTCACCGCCATAGCCGCCTTCACCTTCAAACAGCTCATCGCCGAAGCCCGGACCGCTGAAATGCTCTGCTTCTCCCTCAGCCCGGGCTAGCACCTCGTCAGTTGCCGGAGTCAGGTTCGCAATATTGATAATAGTATCTACCACTTCAGGCGGGACATATTTAACTATTTCCCGGGCTGCCTGAGATCTCTCCGGGGGTGGTGCCGGAACATAGAATTCCTCCTCCGGCGGATCAAGGTTTTCCATCTGCAGCGACACGAAGCTGCCGCCTCCTATTATGAATTCTTCGGAATCTGGTTTAAGTGAAAACGGTATCAGCACTGCGGCACATGCTATCAGTGAGCCTGCGATAATACCAAGAACCAGGGCGGCATTGTATCTTTTGCGAAGCTGGTAAGCGCCGTACTCCCTGTTCCTTGATTCGAATATCAGGTCGTCAAATGAAGGTATGTTGCTGTTTTCTGCCACAAAAGAGTGTTGATCTGCGATAATAAATCCAATAATAGTGCCATTTTACCGGGAGGCTTACCGTGCCCGTTATTTTCAATGACCTGCAAAAGTACAAAATAGCCTTATACCGTCAAAGCATTAAAGGGATGGGTGTCTGTTAAATATTATTTAAATTTTTCGTTACATTTGCGGAGTCAGAATGGGGGTTTAGCTCAGTTGGCTAGAGCGTTAGACTGGCAGTCTAAAGGTCAGGGGTTCGATTCCCCTAATCTCCACTGAAAAAGAGTGAGAGTGTGAGCGGGAGCGAGCACTCTCATTCTTTTTCCTCGCACTCACTCTCACACTCACTCTTTCTTTCTTAATTTACTCGTTCACCTGGCTGGAAGGTTTTTTCCCCAGTACTGTTCCGAATCCGATCCCGACTCCTCCGGTGCTCACACCAATACGAAAGTAACTTTTGTCTCCCGGCTTCTGATGACGATACCCCAGCGTTATTACAGGGATGACTTTAAAATCAAAACCGCTATCATATATTGAATATAAATACAGAGGCATGTAGGCAAATCCCAGCTTGTTTTCAAAGTGATGCTCCTTACTGCCTGTAAAGAATGAAAATGTAAAATGACCTCCCATCCTGGCCTCCTCAAAACCCCAGAAAAACAGAGTCGTCAAACCCGTGGTGAAACCAAAATGGATCTTCTCCTTATGGACAAAATGATCAAGCTCAATATTTACAGGAGAGGCAATTAATAATGTTGATGCGTAAATCCCCAGGCTCGTAGACTTTGAGGGCCATGAAGGAGCCTCCTGCCCCGAGACACCCCTGGATATCACTATTGTTAAGACCAGTATCGATAAAATGCTTAATGCCCTCATTCAGTGTACATTGAATTAATTACTTCCTCTTAAAAACCTGGTTCACGGTCGGACCCATAGGATTTATATCGGATGTCTTTACCTTAAGTTCCTGCCCATCGCCGGAGAGTGTATAAGAAACAGTACTTCCGTAAACATCCGTGCCGACTGTCCGGGTGCTTTTTACAATAAGAGTTTTTTTGTCATCCGACCAGGTGGCCAGTTCCTTATTTACCCCACCCTGCTCCTCCTTGCTAACCTCCTTGCCATCGAGATTGAAGGAACTTGTCATTGTTGTCACCTCTTTGCCATCCTTGTCAAAAAAAGTTACTTTAAATGTTATTGCCTGGGGAGTCTGGGTAATCACATTGGTTATTCCGAATTCCTTGTAAAAATCATCGCTTTTTTCAGCATCCTGGACCCAGGTGCCTGAAAAATCAACAGGCTTCTGGGCATAAAGGGCTGATGGAAAAACAGTCATTGCCACCAATACGAACAGCATGGTTCCCATGCTTCTGACTTTACTGAATGATGCTGATCTTTTCATATTTAATTTTTTATTTAGTTCGAAGATAAATATTATTTCAATAAGCAATATTTGTTCCGGAATGCTCTTAAAAAGAAATTTTGTATCTTTCTGAGAATAAATAAAAATGAGGATCTTCTTGAAATACAACGCTTTATTCGTTTCTATCCTGCTGCAAATGATTTTGGTTCCGGCAGCCGCCCAGACCGACAGGAAAGCTGCAGAGCTGAAAAGCCTTGAAGCTGCCGTTGCTGCTGCGAGGGCAAGGGTGGCAATGAATGAAAAACGGGTAGCAGATGCTGATTCAATTATTAACGCAGGAAAACGAATGCTCGATGAATCAAAAGCAGAACTGAAAGCTGTTGATTCCGACAGCAGGAAGCTCGAAAAGAAATATGCCTCACAACGCAAGCCGGTAAGCAGGCTCGTCAATTCAAAGGAGAGGGCAGAGGCAAACAAGGGAAAAGCTGATCTGCGAGCCATCGATGCTCAATACAAAACTGATAACCGTGCTCTTGAGACAAGGCTCAGGGAGGCTGTAAGGAAACAGACCACCGGCATAACAAACATCCAGAAAGGAAAGACAGCCAGAAAAAATGCCATGGAAGCCCTTAAGGTTTCAAATAGTGCTCTGAAAACAGCTCAGGATAAGTATGATGCAGCTGCCTTTTAATGCACTATTTTGCATTTTCCCACCATCCGTAAGCAATAACCACCCTTGCCTTGAGCTTCATATCCTGGCCGAATCCGTAGAAATGTTCGTACTTAATGGGGATTGCCTCAAAGTAATTCTTCCTTGATAGCTCATCAATGCCATTTGTCGTTTCAATTATTGAAACATCATGTGGTGATCCTGTTCCTGATGCAATAGCCTTAATCCAGTCATACACCTTGTATCCTTCCCAATAGTTGAATGTAAGGGTTATAGTCCTTTCAACATTATCCACTTCAACGGCCGGACAGCAGTTTGGTCCAAGGTCAACTCCGGTAATTTGAACTCTCTTGTCTGTAGCAGGATCAAATGATGTAAGGTCACCGAAGATGCCAAAGTATTCACATTCAAGGATATTGTCAGGTATGCCTGAAGGTTTTATTGTGAAACGTGTTCTGCCGTCAGTTCCGGATTCATACCCGTCGGGCAGATAATCGGTCAGGGTCCATCTGCTGGTCTCTGAACCACCCAGATCCCTTATAATAAGCGCTCCGTTCTTCACTGCCGGGGAGGCATTGTCGAACCAAACCTTAAGGTTGTTTATATCAGTAACATTTGACGTTTCGAATACTATCGGGAACTCCATGGTGAAACCGGGTGTTTCCCTGA
>JBFYPG010000119.1:0-62503 GCA_041303415.1 Bacteroidales bacterium | reverse complement strand
GGGCGTCACCTGCCTGTTTCGCCTGCAGGTGAGCTGCATACTTGAATGAATGTGCAGGAACAACCCTGTCATCATGATCACCTGTTGTAACAAGGGTCGCGGGGTATTCAACCCCGGCTTTCACATTCTGGACAGGTGAGTACTTTAGAATGTTATTGAACATTTCGGGGCTGTCGTCAGCAGTTCCGTAATCGTATGCCCAGCCTGCACCTGCTGTGAATTTATGGTATCTCAGCATATCCATCACGCCAACAGCAGGCAGTGCGACTTTAAAGAGTTCAGGCCGCTGGGTCATCACGGCCCCGACCAGCAGTCCGCCGTTTGAACCGCCTCTTACAGCCAGGTATTCAGGAGAAGTATACTTATTATTAATAAGGTATTCGGCAGCAGCTATGAAATCATCAAACACGTTCTGCTTGTTCATTTTCGTGCCGGCAATATGCCATTTTTCTCCGTATTCGCCTCCGCCCCTTATATTCGGTACAGCATAAACCCCTCCCATATCAAGCCATAACGCATTAGTTATACTGAATGCGGGTAGCTGGCTTATACTAAAGCCGCCATAGGCATAAAGCAAAGTTGGGTTTTTCCCGTTCAGTGGAGTGCCTTTCTTGTATGTAATGATCATTGGTACACGAGTACCATCCTTTGATTCATAAAAGATCTGGACAGACTCATAGTCATCGCCGTTGAATTTTACTTCAGGTTTTTTATAAACCTCAGCACTCCCGGTCAGTGGATTCATCTTGTAGATTGTGGGTGGAGTAGTATAATTTGTAAAGGCGTAGTATAATTCCTTAGCATCCTTTTTCGAGTTGAATCCTCCTGCACTTCCGGGTCCGGGCAGCGAAATATCACGTACCAGGGTTCCGTTCCTGTCGTATTGTTTTACGTAAGAAATCGCATCTTTCAGATAATTCGCGAAGATAAATCCTGCTCCTATCGAGGGATTAAGCACGTTATCGGTTTCAGGAATAAAGTCGATCCAGTTTTCTGTGCCGGGTTCTGCTGCATCAACCGTTATTATCCTTGCATTTGGTGCATTAAGATTGGTTGCGATATAGAGTTTTGATCCGTCGTTGTCAATAATCCTGTTATCGCTGTCAAAATTGCCGACCACTGTCTGGAACGGGGCGTTCTTCTTTGTCAGATCCTTAATATACAATTCATTGCCTGTTGTTGAGATCGATGCGGTTACTACAAGGTATCTTTCATCTTCTGTAAGATAACCGGATACATATCTTCTTACGATGTCGGCACCGAAAACCACTTTATCTTCCGATTGTTTTGTTCCGAGCTTGTGAAAATAGAGCTTATGATGATCGGTCATCGAGGTGAGCTGGCTGCCCTTTGGTTTATCGTAGCTTGAATAATAGAAGCTGTCGTTTCCCTGCCATGCGATGCCTGAGAATTTGATATCTTTCAGTGTATCGCCTATCATCTCTTTTGAAGGTGCATTCATTATGATGACCTTTCTCCAGTCCGATCCTCCCTCGGAGATGGAATAAGCAATCAGACTGCCGTCCTTTGAGAAGCCCATTTCACCAAGTGAGATTGTTCCATCGGCAGAAAATGTATTCGGATCAAGAAATACTTCAGGTTCTTCTCCCTCTTTCTGGCGATAGATGACATACTGGTTCTGGAGGCCGTCGTTTTTGGAGAAGTATATGTAATCGCCCTCTCTGTGCGGCATGCCGAATTTTTCATAGTTATACATGTCAGTCAGCTTTTCCTTTATCTGTTCCCGGTAAGGAATTTTTTCAAGGTATCCGAACGTAACAAGGTTCTGTTCCTTAACCCAGGCAGCTGTCTCTTCCGACATGTCGTCCTCAAGCCACCTGTACTGATCAGGTACCGGGGTTCCGAATATAGTATCAACAACATTTCCTGTTTTGGTAACAGGATAGGTTATTTTTTCTTTTGTACCTCCGGTGCAGGAGGAAAGCAGAAACAGGGCAATAAAAATGTAAACAAGGTTTTTCATAGGTAAAGAGGTTATTTGATTTTGTGATCGAAATTATTTCCAAAAATAAGAAATAAGAATTACAGGAACATATTTAACCACGGTGTTGCACAGAGTTAATCACGGAGTTTCACGGTTAAGAAAATATTTTAACAGTGTTACTCCGTGATTAACTCAGTGTTACTCCGTGGTTATTTTTAATTTCCAATGATAAATCTTCCATCCTTGCTCCCGGGCTTTTCTGAGCAGTTTACTGTCGGGATTTACACAAACCGGATGGCCGACAATTGACAAAGCCGGAAAGTCGGCAAGCGAATCGCCATAATACCAGCAATTTCCGGGATCAGTGTTATTTATTTCACAATACTCCCGTATCCGCACAGCCTTTTCCTCACCGAAGCAGAGAGGCCGAACGGACCTTCCTGTCAGGTGCCCGTCTTTTACCTCCAGCTCCGAAGAAATGAAATCGTCCATTTCCAGCGACTCTGCCATAATCCTGCTTACTGACACAGGAGTGGAAGAGAGAATAACTGTCCGGGCTTTATTGGCAGCATGCATTTGTATTTCTTCCCTTGCCTGCGGATAAACAGATGGTATAAGCACTTTCCGGGAAATTTCAGCTGAAAGATCATGCATTGTTTTTTCCGGCACACCCTTTGCCCATGCGGCCATAATATAGATCAGTTCCTGAGGGTCGCGCATGGATAATTTATAACCGGCAAGCAGCCAGAGGGCATACAGAATATCCGATGTTGACATGAGTCCTGTTTTATATGCTTCAAGGGCAAGAACGTTGCCGCTGACCGCTTTAATAATAGTCCGGTCGAGATCAAAAAAGGCAATGCAGCTGTTCACGTCAGGGCTTATTAAAGTAATGAGAGCCCCCTGGATTATAGAGTATATTGAGTCCTCCGGGTATGATCCTTATTTTGAATGTCCGGGCGAAAAACAGCTCGCCATCAACATGGTAAGGGACCTCCTGCGGGAATTCAAGGTCAATTGATGAAGAAGTGAAATAATTTACACGTTTGTCGGTGATATGAGTGCCTTTCGGAACTTTGAGCAAAAGCCTGAACCTGTGAAACAGGTTAAGCTTCCTGATTGAACATACATCGAGCAGACCATCGTTGGCAATGGCTTTTGGAGTGATGAAGAAGCTTCCCGCAAAACGTCTTCCTATTGAAATGGTATTCATAAAGCAGTCTGTTTCATTGCGGACGCCATCACTAATAACAATCATTCGTTTTTCCCTGAAAAAAAGCAGGGTCTTGATGATGTGCCAGATATATTTATCCGCTCCTCCTTTCCTCACTTTTCCCTCTTCGGTATAGTTCTGTGCAGCCACTTCGGCATCGAAACCGATTCCCAGTCCGTTAAGGAAGATTGTTCCGTTCACTATGCCCGCATCCTGGGAAATGACATTTTTTCTGAAGATGACTTCCCATTCCTTTTCTGTAAGCCTGTTCGGGAAACCCGGGATCTGGCAGTAGTCATTTCCTGAGCCGGCGGGGATAATACCTGCTACAACATCCTTATTATTAATAAGGGGTCTTGCAACCTCGTTAAAGGTACCGTCGCCTCCGACTGCTACAATGTACCGGGCTCCGTTTTCAGCCGCCTGTTTTGAAAGTTCTGCAGCATGTCCCTTGTATTCAGTTATAAGAATTTCCCCGTTTATCCCAAACTGTTTTATCTTCTTTTCAATTTCAGGAATCATGGTAACTCCAAAATTGTTCCCTGCGATAGGGTTTACAATAAAAACCCATTTTTCTTTTTTCATACAGTTTATCCTATTTTTTAACTAACCAACCCCCACCCGGCCTACCCCAGGGGGGAGGGGTGGTTTTCCTTTTCCCCCTTGGGGGAAATCAGAAAGGGGGTAATTTCATTTAATGATATGCTGATTCAATAACTGTTTTAACCTTATCTATTATTTCGTTGTCGCTTTTGCCGATGAGTTCTTCCCTCGGTATAGGCTTATGGATCACGACCTCCAGTTTTGAACCGAAGTTGATATAAAACCGTGTCTTTGGCTTGAAATCGTAGAATCCGTTAAGCGTTACCGGAAGCACCCCGATTTCCCTTGATCTGAAGAGATAAATAAAACCCCTGTAAAAAGGGTTGATCTTTCCGCTCGTGGTCCTTGTCCCCTCGGGAAAGAGAGCAACAGACCTGTTATTTGCCTTCTCCATAAGCTGCTCGAGCATATGTCTTGTATTTGTAACAGTAGGTTCCCTGAAAGGCACATAATCAGTCATTCTCAGGAATCTGCCGAAAACCGGAACCTTTAATAACCGTTCATGGCCGAACCAGGAAACCTCAGGGTAGAAAGAAGCGATGGCTACTATATCGAAGAGGCTTGCATGGTTTGCCAGCAGGATATACTTTTCTCCTTTCCTGATATTATCCCTGCCTGTGATATGGATTTTTTTGCCCATGAACAGGAATATCGATTTTGACCAGATCCGGGTAAGAAAGAAAACAGGCTGCCGGGCATTGAACCATGAAAGCACGATCGCGACCAGAATCCCGAGGGCAGTGAACAGATACAGTATCCCGTAAACCGGAACTGTAAGAAAGGTATATAGACCTGTAAAGATCATTCGTGGTTATTCTCCGGACTCAAGGTAAGGTCTTTTTCTGATTACCCATGGCTTGTATTCTGTTTTTGATCTTTTAAATTATTTACCTGAGTTGCTGACAAATGCTATCCTGTGGCTGTCGGGAGACCATGAAGGGACATTAATAGTCCCCTGCCCTCCGTAAAGGTAAGCGATCACCTTTGGTTCTCCTCCTCCGGCAGGCATAAGCCTGAGCATCACTCTCTTGTATGAAGGGTGAGCATTCTTTTCTATATCAGGAGGGAATGATATGAAGGCAATCCATTTTCCGTCGGGTGAAATATGCGGGAACCAGTTCTTATATTCATCAAAGGTCATCTGCTCTCTTCCCGAGCCGTCAGGTTTCATCCGCCAGATCTGCATGTTCCCGGTGTGGCTTCCGTTATAGTAGATATATTTTCCGTCGGGGGAGTATTCACAACCGTCGACATGTTCTCCCGGGGCAATATCTGTGAGCTGTACCTCTTTCCCTCCCTTTATTGAATTCCTGTAGATGTTATAGATATTTTTCCCGCCGCGCTGGGCAACATAGACAACCTCTTTATTATTGGGAGCCCATCCGTGCCAGTATGATGGTGTCTCTTCAGTTATCAGGCGTGGTGTTCCTCCTTTCAGCGGGAGCACGTAAACTGCTGAGCCTGCTCCCTCTTTCTGACTGCTGACGGCCAGGAGCTTCCCGTTGAAAGAAATACCGTGATCATTATTGTTCCTGGTGACAGAGCCGGTATTCAGCTTTTCAATCTCTCCCCCGGTCACTGGTATTTTATAAAGCAGGCCATCCATGTTGAAGAGAAGCTTCTTCCCGTCAGGCATCCAGTTCGGGGCCTCAAATCTCCCCTGCTTTTCATAGATGACCATTCTCTTTCCGTCAAAGACATCCATTGTTTCAAGGCGGCATCCGACGGCGCCTTCCCTGGCATTGTAATTGTCAGCGACAGGCCTGTCGATCCGTACATTCCAGATAGTTGCATCTTCTGTAACATCCGGGTTGTGGGAGCAGATAAAAGGCCCGGCAATGATCTCATCAGGCAGGTTTTCCATTTCGTATGATCCGATGTTCTCAAGTGGTTTCCCCGGCAGGGCAGCTCTCATAAAGATAATCCTGCCGGCTCTTTCAATCTGCAGGATTTCATAACCGGATCCTTTTGCGAATATCTGATCTTCGGGATCTTTCATTTCTGCCCCATTGTAATCCCTCCACTGCATTAATGTCAGTCCGTCACCATGAAGGACAGCAGAAATATGCCGGGAATTTTCATCTGCTGATGCGCGCAGCATCCAGCCGGTTTTCCTGTGCGCTTCGGTTCCCTCGCCATTGAATTTGAAATTGGCTGTCATGATGAAATCTCCCTTTATTTCATTATACAGGAAGTGGAATTCATCTCTTTCAAACCAGATATTATATCCTGAGCCCCTGAGAGTATAACTTTGATCTGCAGGATTATACACAGAAGACCCTTTTAATGAAGGATTACCGATATCGGTACCTGTCTTAAAAATGCCTGCAGTCTGGCCGTAAATGGCATCCAGACCAAGAAAGGCGGAAATCAGGAGAGGGATAAATATCTTCATATCAGGTTGATCTTTTTAGTTGATTTTTGCGATAATAACTAAAGATAATTAACTTTCCGGATAAAAGCAGGAAATTTTTTTCTGCAATCGGTTGCAAAAACAAAATAATTAGTAAATTTGATGTAGTTCAAATCAAAGAATCCATGGATGATATTCTAGTTCAGATTTCAAAGTGTGTTGAATCAGGTAAGATTGATAAAGTATCCCCATACCCGCCGGATATGAAGGGACAGGATGGTGCAGATGAGCTGGCAAAACAGGCTCTGGATAAAGGTATTAAACCTGACCAGATTCTTGAAAATGCACTTATCCCGGCCATGGCAATTGTCGGAGACAGGTTCAGCAGGAAAGAAATTTATGTTCCCCAGATGCTTATGGCTGCAAAAGCAATGAGCAGCGCGATGAAACATCTTAAGCCATTTTTTCAGTCAGGCGAAGCAAAAAGAAAAGGGAAATTCATTGTAGGAACTGTTGCAGGTGATCTGCATGATATCGGGAAAAATCTTGTTGCAATGATGATTGAAGGCGGCGGATGGGAAGTCATAGATCTTGGTGTAGATGTAGGTACAGATAAGTTTATGAAAGCCATTGAGGAAAACCCGGGAGCAGTTATTGGTCTGTCAGCGTTGCTTACAACTACCATGGAGAATATGAAAAAAACAGTTGCTTCAATCAGGGAAAAACATCCGGATCTCAGAATTCTTGTCGGCGGCGCCCCGGTGACAAAGGAATATTGCGAGAAAATCGGTGCCGATTTTTATTCTCCCGATCCGCAGGGAGCTGTAAATTATCTGAATCAGGTAGTATAGTTTGAATAACCCCCTTCCCAGCCTTCCCCCACGGGGGAAGAGGCAGGAACAAGCTTTTCCCCCCTGGGCATGTCCCGAGCGAAGCCTCGGGAGGAAATAAAAAAGGGGGTCGTAAGCAAATAAAAAATGAAAACAATACTCAGGGGAAGCGCAAAAGAGGTAATTATCGATACCAATGGTCCAGTCATTATAATTGGTGAATCCATCAATCCCACCCGAAGGAAGAAACTGGTCTCCGCTTTGCAGGAAGGCAGCTTTGATTATGTTCTGGAACTGGCTGAAAGCCAGATAAAAGCAGGCGCTGATGTGCTCGATGTAAATGTCGGCTTTCCCGGTGTTGACGATGTAAAACTCCTGCCTGAGACTGTCAGGGTGCTTCAGGAGAATTTTGATGTTCCTTTATGTCTCGACTCACCAAATCCAAAAGCCATCGAAGCGGCTCTGAAGGTTGCTGAAGGCAAATGCCTGATCAATTCAGTTAATGGAGAGGAAGCTTCAATGAAGGCGCTTCTCCCGGTTGCCAGGGAATATGGTGCTGCAATTATCGGATTATGTATGGATGATGAGGGCATTACCCATGAACCTGAAAAAAGGCTGGCAATAGCTGAAAAAATCATTAACAGGGCAGTACAGGCAGGCATTAAAGCTGAAGATGTTGTAATAGATCCCCTCGCAATGGCAGTAAGCGCTGACCAGAGAGCATGCCTTGTAACTCTTGAAACAATACGCCTTGTGCACACTAAGCTTGGCCACAATATTACACAGGGATCCAGTAATATTTCGTTCGGATTGCCCGACAGGGAATCACTTAATGCCGCATACATGGCACTGGCAATATATAATGGTCTGACATGCCCCATAGCCAATCCGGAGAAAATAACTGCAATAGTACGGGCAACCGATCTCGTCCTCGGTAAAGATGACTTTGCTGTGAGGTTTGTTGAATATTTTCAGAGTCGGCAATTATAAGTGGCAATGATCTATGAACAAGGATTAACGATTTATGATTTTTGAAGGAACCAAAATGTCAGGTATCAAACCTTCACGAAGATGGCAGCCGGCCTTTTATCCCTTTAAAAAGGAAAAGCCGGGAAGGCGGCTTCTTGCCAAAGCAGAACTTGCATTCAAGGGTCCGGTCTTTGGCTGCAGGATGTGCGGCAACTGCCTCCTGCAGGAGACTGCCCTGATCTGCCCCATGGAGTGTCCTAAAGGCCTGAGGAACGGCCCGTGCGGAGGAGTGACACCAGATAAAAAATGCTATATTGACGAAACACGTAAATGCATCTGGTATGCCATTTATGAAAGGGCGTTCAGAAAAGGCAGACAGAATACCCTTGTTGAAATACTCCCTCCCCTTGATTGGAACAAAGCGGGTACTGAAACCTGGGGTGATGTGATCCGTCAGGTCAGGAAAACGGGAACAGGCAGGTTCGTGAAGGGATTCTTCTTAAAGGATAAGGTAAAGAAGGATGAGATATGGGATTCTGTTTTCAGGACGATAAGGCAGCCTGAATGGTGGGCAGGCGATTCTGAATATCATCCTCCAGCTTATCCTGAACCTGTATCCGTACTTGAGAAAAAACTAAGGAAAGGCGAATTCGTTGTTGCAACCGAAGTTGTCCCCCCGCTGGGCGCTTCCACTGAGAAGCTCAGAAGGGGTATAGAAATTGTCAAACCTTTTGTGGCTGCGATCAATTTTACCGATGCCTCCTCGGCAACACCTAAAATGTCAAGCCTTGCCTGCAGCAAAGTGGCTGTTGACCTTCAGGCTGAGCCGGTGCTGCAGATCGCGGCCCGTGATAACACCCGCACAAGCCTCCAGTCTGCGGCACTGGGAGCCGGCCAGTTCGGCATTAAGAATATCCTCTGCATAACCGGCGACTGTGCAGTAATTGGTCCGCCGCCAACAGCTAACCTGAACATGCTCGATCTTGACTCGGTCCAGATGCTTTGGATCCTGAGAAAGATGCGGGACGAGGGTACATATCTCGATGGCAGAAAATTCAAGTATCCTCCCGTCTATTTTCTTGGCGCAGCGACATCCCCGTTCGCGATGGAGCCTGAAATGCAGGCTCTTCGCGATCAGAAGAAGATAAATGCCGGTGCCCAGTTCCTGCAGACAAACATTATCTTTGAACCGGAACGGCTTGACCGGTGGCTTGAAGAACTGGATAAGAGAAATGTTCTTGACAAGGTATACATACTCGCGGGAGCTGCACCTCTGAAAAGTTTTAAAATTGCCCGCTACCTGCATGATAAAGTGCCCGGGGTGTTTCTGCCTGAAAATGTTCTCAGGCGAATGGAAAAAGCAGGTGACCATGAATCGGAGGAGGGTATTCAGATTGTGCTGAAAGTAATTGACTCGCTCAAAGGAAAGAAAGGGATAAGCGGAATACACCTGATGACCATGGGGTGGGAGGAGGTTGTGGAAAGGATAGTTAAAGAATCAGGAATATACCCCCCGACCCCCCTAAAGGGGGGCTAATCCTGTAAATATACCAATGAATAAGGAAACTTTTCAATTTGATTTTAAGGATCTGAAACTAACTGTGCATCAGGTTGAAAGCGCCATGGGTTATAAGGAGGGTGAATCGCATGAGGTGATCGCAGATCTAGTTTCAGATATTCTTAAAGAAGCAGAGGCAATATGTAATATGAGAGCTGAATACCAGATATTTGAGAACATATCATTTAATGACGATAAGAAAACTATAACAATAGAAAACATTACTTTTGATATAAAGAAAATTATCTACGGACAGATAAAGAAATCAGATTCGGCTGCACTTTTCCTGTGCAATGCAGGAGAAGAGATTGGACTCAGGAGCAGGAAATCAATGAAGGAAGGTGATCTGCTCAGAGGATATGTTTACGATGTGGTGGGGAGTGAGGCTGTGGAAGCAGCTGCCGACCTGATGCAGTACCAGCTTGAAGCAAATATGAAAAGCCTCGGAAGCAATATTACAAACAGATTCAGTCCCGGTTACTGCGGCTGGATGGTTGTCGAACAACATAAACTGTTCTCTCTTATGCCGGACAACTATTGCGGGATACGACTTACTGAATCCGCATTGATGGACCCGATCAAATCTGTCAGCGGAATTATAGGCATTGGTAAAAATGTTAAGAAAGCGCCATATACATGCAGCTTCTGCGACATGAAGGACTGTATATACAGAAGGACAAAGGCATAACAGCGTAACGGCACAACGGCGCAATGGCACAACGGCATAAAAAGAGTGCGGGCCTCCTTCGCCAAGGCTTCGGAGGCCGGAGGAGGGGGTGAGTGGGAGAGGGCGTGAAAAACAGTGAAACTCCGTATTAACTCCGTGTAACTCAGTGGTTAAATTAATATTTCAACCTAAAATAAAAGTGATGGCTATGAAAAAAATGCTTAATACATCTCCATTAGAAATGCTCTTTGCATTTTTGGTGCTGATCTGTTACGGACAGTACGCTGGAGCACAGCAAAGCTATGAATTCCCGTTTCAGAATCCGTCACTTACGGTAGAGGAACGTGTTAATGATCTTGTCGTCAGAATGACGGTTGATGAGAAGATCAGCCAGATGATGAACAGCGCACCTGCCGTTTCGCGACTCGGCGTACCGGAATACAACTGGTGGAACGAATGTCTTCATGGTGTTGGCAGGGCAGGAGTGGCTACCGTCTTTCCGCAGGCAATCGGCCTGGCTGCCACATGGGATGAAGAGCTGATCTTCAGGGTTTCAACAGCTATCTCAGATGAGGCCCGTGCCAAGCATCATGAGTTTGTGAGAAACAACTCAAGGAAAATATACCAGGGACTTACATTCTGGACTCCCAATATAAATCTATTCCGGGATCCGAGGTGGGGCAGGGGACAGGAGACATATGGTGAGGATCCTTTTCTGACAGGAATGCTGGCTGTGCAGTTCATTAAAGGACTTCAGGGTGACGATCCGAAATACTTTAAGACGATTGCCACAGTTAAGCATTATGCTGTCCACAGCGGACCTGAACCCGAAAGACACTCATTCGATGCAATAACTGATGAGCGGGATCTGCGTGAGACATATCTTCCGCAATTTGAAATGGGAATTAAGGAGGGGAAAGCTTATTCTGTTATGTGCGCATATAACAGGTATAACGGTGAGACCTGCTGCGGAAGCGAGACGCTTCTGAAAAATATTTTACGGGATGAATGGGGATTTGACGGATATATCGTTTCAGACTGCGGTGCAATAGATGATATATACAGGTTCCATAAGGTTGTTGCTACGCCTGCCGAGGCTGCAGCTGAGGGAGTAAGGGCAGGAACTGACCTTGAATGTGGCGGAGTTTACAGGAATCTGAAGTTATCCCTTGAAAAAGGGTTGGTGAGCGAAAAAGAGATTGACGTTTCGGTAAGAAGGCTCTTCACCGCAAGATTCAGACTTGGCATGTTCGATCCTCCTGAAATGGTAAAGTATTCACAGATACCCTCTAGTGTCAACGACAGCGAGAAGAACAAAGCACTCGCAAAGGAGACTGCTCTCAAGTCGATTGTATTGCTGAAGAATGAAAACGGCCTTCTTCCCCTGAAAAAGGATATCGGGAAAATTGCCGTGATAGGACCCAACTCTGACGAATCATTCGTTCTGCTTGGTAATTACAACGGGACCCCTTCCGATCCCTTTACACCATTGAGAGGTATAACTGAGAAACTTAAAGGCTCTTCTGAAGTGATTTATGCCCGTGGATGCAACTGGGCTGGCGGAATGCCCGGACAGGATAAAACCGATGAGGAACTTAAGACAGAAGCCCTTGAGGCAGGTGGAAAGGCTGATGTCATAATCATGTGCATGGGAATAACACCCAGGCTTGAAGGGGAAGAGATGAAAGTAATGGTTGACGGGTTCAGGGGAGGCGACAGGAACAGGATTGACCTTCCGGATGTTCAGCAACAGCTGATAAAAGATATTCATGCTCTGGGCAAACCGGTTATACTTGTTCTTCTCAACGGAAGCGCCCTGGCCATAAACTGGGAAAGCAAAAATGTCCCGGCAATCATTGAAACATGGTATGGTGGTCAGGCAGCCGGACAGGCTCTTGCCGACGTTATTTTTGGCGATTATAATCCGGCCGGACGTCTTCCCGTGACCTTCTATAAATCAGTTGGTGATCTTCCTGATTTCATGGACTACCGGATGGAGAACCGTACATACCGCTACTTTAAGGGAGAACCACTTTATCCCTTCGGGTTCGGCCTCAGCTATACTACTTTTAAATACGGAGAACTGACGACAACAAAGACTATCAGCTCTGGCGACGAACTTAAAGTAACTGTAAATGTGAAGAATACAGGCAAAATTGCAGGTGAGGAGGTTGTTCAGCTATATCTGTCAAACCTGAGTGCATCAGTTCCGGTGCCGGTGAGGGCTCTTAAAGGTTTTAAACGGATACATCTGAATCCCGGCGAAACCAAGACAGTCAATTTTATTGTTACCCCGGATGCATTTTCTGTTATTGATGAACAGAATAAACGAGTTATAAAACCGGGGATTTTTGAAATAAGTGTTGGAGGCGCTCAGCCTCAGGCAGGAAATGGCGTAAAAGAGCCTGGTATTCTGAAGAGGAAAGTAACGTTACTCTAGAGTAATAGCCCCCTTCCTTGCGTCAGCAGGGAAGGGAGTTGGGGGATGGGTACATGTTTCTTATTGCGTTTTGTATATCTCAAACTGCCTTGCTAAATCTGCCTCGGTATGAGTCCCTGCATGAACCAGTACCCGGTACCTGAGTTTAAGCTGCTTTCCTTTTTCGAGAAATGTTTCCTTATCATCTTCAGGCCAGTACATCGGAGTGGGTGAGATGAATCCGTAGTCGCGGGTAAACCAGGGTGCCGGATACCATGGATTTGAAGGATGCTGTAATATAGCCAGTCCTTCAACAGCAGTGCCGCGTTTTCCGTAAAAATCTATCCATGGTGATCTCTTGCCGAATGTCTCCTTTTCACCTTTTATGCCTTCAGCATTGATCATGGTTCCTCCGTTTGTTACGGCCAGATCAGCAGCCATCCTGGCGCTGAAGAGCGAGTGGTTTGTCTTGCTGATATGGACGTCCATCAGCATTTCCATTGTTATCTCTGCATCAACCTGGACCACAGTTGCGGAGGGTACAGTAATAGTGTACACTCTTGTGTCCTTCACCGGTGAAAGAGCTCCGGGCCGGCTCCAGATGCATTCATCGGTAATGATAACAGTATCTCCGCCCTCCTTTAGTATCTGCGTGTTCACAGAGATTATACGCCCCCGCTCGAGTCCCTCCTGCCAGTAATTTCCTCCGTTTACCTGATCGCATCCGAAAAAGAGTGAAGTGTGGTGAGGATATACTGCATTTCTCATCGAAGTGACAGATCCCCCTGATACCGGCCCGTTGACAGGGTAGAAAAACGGGTATTTTTCGTCTTCAGAAAAAATGTAACTGGTGAAGAATTTACCGTCAATAGTTACATTGATTTTTGAGCCGACTTTAACAGCATTTATTTTTACTCCTGATGCCGGTAAAACAACTGTTGTCCCTGCTAGTATCAACAGGGTATAAATAAATATCTTCCTCATAATTAAAGAATCAGATCTTTACATAGTTTGTTCCGTAAGGAGCTCTCTGGGGACGTGAAAGCATGCTGTTTGCTTCGTCGTCGTTCACAAATTTCTCCTTATCCGGATCCCAGTAGAGCTTCCTTCCAATCTTCATTGCTATATGAGTTACAAGGCATACTGAGCATGCCCTGTGGCCGATCTCAACCGGGGAAATGGGCTCTTTTCTCGACTTAATGCAGTCGAGCCAGTTTCCCGACTGATTGTCGCTCTCATAAAGATGGATCTCATTCGGGCCGATTACCGATGTCAGTATTTTCGGGTCGCTTGCCTGGAGAGGCTCATTGGTCTGATCGGCAGAAACCGGGTCGCTATCGGTTGCCCTGTAATTACCGCGGGTAACGAATATCCATCCTTCTGTCCCTTCATATCTGACCCCGTTGGGATAGCTTCCGCTGGTCATCTGGGTCACGCCATTCTTATATTCAGCTATTGACATGAAATCACCGTGTACATCCCAGAGGCCTGACTTCGGGAACTGGGCTACTGCTTCAATTGAAACTGGTCCGGTCAGTTCAGTGTCCATACCCCACGCAGCTGAGTCAAAATGGTGTTGTCCCCATCCGGTTATCATTCCTGCTCCGAACTGTTCGCACCTGAGCCAGCCAGGGCGGTCAAAATCTTTCTGGGGGTGAACCCTTATCTCTGTATAATAGACCTCAGGTGTTGATCCCAGCCACATATCGTAGTTCAGGTTTTTTGGTACAGGCATCTCCGGAGCCTCCGGCCCGGCCGGATCACCCGGCAGTCCTATTTTTACCGTATGCAGCTTTCCTATCCTCCCGTTCCTGACAAGTTCTGCAGCCAGTCTCCACTGAACACTGGAGCGCTGCTGCGTTCCTACCTGGAGAATCACTTTCTGTTTTCTTACAACATCGCTGAGCAGCCTTCCTTCGGTTATTGTGAGCGAAGTCGGTTTCTCAAGATAGATATCCTTTCCTGCAAGAGCAGCTTCGAGCGCAGGCTGTGAATGCCAGTGGTCCGGTGTGGTTATCATTACAGCATCAATACTTTTATCTGCCAGCATGCCATGGTAGTCATCATAGCTTTTAACGTTCACATAGCCCGCCTGGCCTGTTTTTTTTGCATAATAGTCTTCGATCATCTTTTTCCCCAGAGCCATTCTGTTTGAATCGACGTCTGAAACTGCTGTGAACATAGCTGAATCATACCTCATGGTTCCCATAACATCACCTCGTCCCTGTCTGCCGGTCCCTATCCATCCGATATTTATCTTATCGCTCGGAGGATTTTTCCCGATTACTGATGCGGGGATAATTGTCGGCATGATAACAGTACCTGCTGCTGCCGCCATTGTATTGGAAATAAACTTCCTTCTTTTCATATCTATCCTGTGGTTGATTAATATTAGGATTAACCTTTTAAAGTTACTTAAAAAGAAAATAAGAGAAGCTGCTTCGGAATGAAGCAAGCTTCTCTTTGTAATTATTAAACATTACTGGGCAACGATTGATCCTTCACCCGGACCATCGACCCATTTCATTGGGGTGACATTTGTTTCAGCTCCCGGGTAACCCGGATTCTGATTAATATGTCCAAGGCTGTTTGCACTTATGGCAGCTGTAGGAACAGGCCACAGAACGATCCATTCAGCTATTCTGTAATTATAGAAAGGAGCTCTGACCTGGTCCCGGTAGAATTTATTCTTTTCTATTATCCGGTCATACCAGAAATTGTCGGTTGAAAAATTAGCCAGGCTATATGTTTTACCGTTATAGCATGTTGTCCCGGTCTTTGCATATATGAACGCAATACGTGTAAGCTCAGTTCTGCGAGGCTCTTCGTAATACAATTCACGGTTACGTTCATCGAGGATAGTACCTATGTTTACCTGGGCAGGAGTATAAGATGCGCAACCGGCCCTGTTCCTTACTTTATTAACATCAGCGGCAGCATTTACAAGATCACCCTTCCAGCAATAAGCCTCTGCCCTCAGCAAATAGGTTTCTGCCAGGCGGAAAGCATACCAGTCGCCATTACCGCCATCAGGTGTATTGTCTGTCGGGTCGATTACAAATAGTTTATAATGAGGCCAGTTATACCAGGATCTTATTGTATCGGTGCACAAAATACCTCCGCTTCCGTCATATTTCTGAAGAGGTTTATTATAATAGGGATCACCCAAACCTTTCAGGACCGGATTATTATATACCAGGTTTTCCATAGTCATCCAGTTCGGATATTTGTGACGTAAGTCGTTGGGATCATCCCATACATCAAATTGAGAATAAGGTGACGGGCGGAAACGGCCAATCCCCCTTCCGTATTTTGCAACCAGGTCTATCTCAACAGCTTTACCTCCTACTTTTGCACCCAAAGGCTGATCAGTGGTGCCTGTCTGACCGGTTGGAGTTTTGTTTTTACCGGCGCCTCCCCAGTATGGTACAGCCTGCCGCATGACAGTGAGTTTTTCACTGGCTCCGTCTTCTGTCAATGTCTCGCTGCAAACAAAAAGCCAGATCCTTTCCTTATTTTCAGGAAGAGCTTTGTTTTCTTCCTGGTGAAGGTCCCAGATAACATCATGTGTGGGATCATCCTTATATGAACCAAATCTGATGGTCATCAATGAGTGGACACCATCGTTAATAACAGCATTGGCAGAAGAAATGGCATCATCAAATTCTCCAAGCGAAAGATTCACTTTTGTAAGCAGATGATTTACAGCTGCATTGTTTATATCTCCGATCGGGCACCCTTGTGCATCAGTATATACCCATTGCGCAGCAAATTCCAGATCTTTTTTAATTTTCTGGAGAATACTCTCACGGGTACAAGAATAGAAATCAAGCTTGGGTTCCATAATCTCGGTCAGAATCAGGGGCACATCACCGTATTGGTTTACAAGCCGATAATAAACGTTTGCCCTGTGGAAGTATGCCTTACCAAGAACATTATTCTTTTCAGCATCACTTTTCCATTTTGCCACATCAATCCTGTTAATGACAACATTGGCATATTTAATCCTGTTATATGCTTCGGTCCAATATCTGCCCAGCTTGGTCCTGTCTGAATAATCCATATTCTCGTTCGGAAGTATCTGAGCCGGCATATCCATATGCACTCCGGTTTTATCGGTAGTGCCTTCAACGGCGATGTCGGAAAATATTCCTTCTGAAATGAAAGGAGGTGTATCACCGTACATTTCGTGCCGAGCATTACGCAGGCATGCTATCAGAGCAGCATTTAAACCATTGGCATCCACAAAAGTATTTTCGGGTGCGTAAAAAGATAATGGTTTTGGAGTGAGAAAATCTTCTGTGCATCGTATGCCAACCACAACCATTATCAGCAATATGATCGTTATTATTTTATACTTTTTCATATCATTTATTTTTAGAGTGTGATATTAAGCTTAAATGATAAATAGGAGGGAGTGTATTCATCTTCCTCAGGATCCATCCATGACCAGCCCGGAGCCCAGACTAAAGGATTCTCCGAGACAATCGACAACCTGCAAGCCACTATCTTTAACTTGCTCAGGAGGCTCTGTGGTACATTATAAGACAATGAAACATTATCCAGCCTTATAAATGAATTGTTTTCCCATACGCTGAATCCGGTTTCGTAGCTATCAATCCTGGCCCATTTATTCCCGGGATTATCAGGTGTCCAGTAAGGAACATTATAAAAAGTTGACCTGTCATAGAAAGCTTCATTGTTTCTTAACCAGTAGTCATCTTTAAAATGCCCGAGGTAGGAATACATTTTCACAGAAAGTTCAAAGTCCTTATACTGAACTGTGTTTCTGAGAGTCATTCTGACTACGGGTCTTTTATAACCCTGGAATGACTTGTCAGCATCAGTATAAAACCCGTCACCATTCACATCCTCCAGCTTGTAATCGCCTGGATTTCTTGAATATGTTGTGGCTTCAGCTGCTTCATCTGTCTGCCATATCCCAAGAATATTGTAATCCCAGATTTGATCAACTGCATGGCCAATAAACCATTGGTTCGTTATATCATCAACCTCTTTGGTTTCTCCGGTGACAGGATCGGTAGTATAGTCACCAAAAAGATGCACTATTTTATTCCTGTTATGGGCCAGTGAAAATTCTGTTGACCAGGTCAGGTCCGGTGTACTTATATTAACCGAACTTAAAGATAATTCAATACCCTTGTTGTCAACCTGTCCCATATTGGACATCACACTTGCATACCCGGTAATATTAGGTAACTGTCTTGGTATCAGCAGGTCTTTGGTTATCATATAATAAGCTTCAATATTTCCTCTTAAGCGACCTTTGAAAAAACCAAAATCAATTCCGGTATTATAAGCACTTGTACGTTCCCATTTCAGGTTGGGATTAGCCATACGGCTTGTGTAAAGTTGTGAGACATATCCCGCGGTTGTACCGTTGATTAGCACGAACTTCCCGGTATTCAGATTGGAAAGGGCATCATAAATTCCTACCCCGCGGTTACCGTTGGTCCCATATGAAAGTCTTAGTTTCAACTGGTCAACCCAGGTGACATTAAAGAAATTTTCCTGGCTGATTGTCCATCCGCCGGCTATTGACCAGAAACTGGCCCGTGGATTACTTTGCCCGAATGCAGAATAACCATCACGACGAAATGAAGCTGTGAGATTATATTTCTCCGCCATTGTATAGTTAACTCGCGCAAGCAGAGCGTCGCCGGTGCTTACTTCATCGTTACTCGATATTTCAAGGTCCTCTGCAGCAGCCTGCATTCTGTGATATCCCAGAACATCACTCGGCAGAAATCGCTGCCTGTATATGTAATCTCTCCAGTACTGATATTTTTCAGCAGTCTGCACCAGGGTAACATCGAAAGAATGAATACCAAGTGTTTTATTCCATTTAAGCATATTGTTTACCTGCCATTCAAAAATTGTGGTATTTTGTCTTGAGGCCCTGCCACCCTGGGGCAACCAGAGTGCATGTCCGGATGAAAATGACTGATAGTTCCTGTTCCAGTTAAACCGGGGGATAAACTCAGATGTAAATGAGAAACCAAATGGCAAAGTAAGTGTTGCATATAATTTACTGTTAAGGGTATTGTACTTAATAAACTGGTCATGGTACTCCAGTTCAAGCAACGGATTAGGAGCATTTATATAACCGGAGGGCGCAAACAACAAGGTGGTCCCGTCTGCCTCGTACATTGATGAATAAGGGGTTACATAAAAGCTGCGGCCAACAACTATCGGGCTTTCATCCCTTAATGCGATCTGCGTATTGGTTCCCACTTTCAGCCAGTTGGTGATATTTGTTTCCAGATTGATACGCGAACGGTAGGTACTGAAACTTTCATTGTATCTTATCCCTTCGTTGTTTGTATATCCAAGCGAAAAATAATATGATACGGCATCGGCAGCGTTCGATACACTCACAGTATAATCCTGAGTCAATCCTTTTTGCCTCATATACTTGGTATAATCCATTTCATTGCCTGCCTCATAATTTACAACTTCAATAGGGGCAAAGCCGATACGGTTCAGCCAGATAGCATCCAGATCGGTTGCAGCTCCTGAACCGTCATAAGCTTTCCACTGGTCAAGAGTTACACCGGAGGGGAGGTTGTCATATTTTGTATAATAACCGGCGCCGATCGTAGTCTGACGACGTTCGTTGGCTTCATAACCTGCAATCCTCCTGGCAATGAACTGTTCGCCGTTCATCAGATCAAGACTTGATGGAGAAGCATAAGCCACCCCTGTACTGGTATTGATATTAATTACAGGTTTCCCTTTTGAGCCTTTCTTGGTAGTAATAATTACCACTCCGTTTGAAGCCCTTGCACCGTATATGGCTGCAGAAGAAGCATCTTTAAGGACATCAAACGATTCGATATCCTGCGGATTAATATCAGCAAGGTCACCATAATAGATCATTCCGTCAACAACGATTAATGGTGCGTTGGCACTTTTCTGATCATCAGTATTTGCCCTCAGTGAAGTTTCGCCTCTGATCATCATATCACCGGCGCTGCTGAGTCCTTTAGGGGTTGTACTTAAACTGACATTTAATCCGGGAATAGACCCTCTTAACATAGAAGTCATGTTTGATGTGGCTTCTGTCAGGATATCTTCCGCGTTGATCCTTGTGACAGCTCCTGTGAGGTCCTTTTTCTTGACAGTTCCGTAACCGATCACAATTACCTCCTCAAGCAGACCGACGTCAACCGACATCACAACATTGAATTGTGTCTGGTCGCCGATCTCAAGATCAGCTCCTTTCATCCCGATAAATGAAAAAGATAACATTCTGGCATTTTCGGGTATGGACAACCTGAAATTACCTTCGGCATCAGTCAGGGTACCGATGGTCGTTTCCTTTACCTGCACCGACACCCCTGGAAGGGGAGCCTGGTTTTCGTCAGTTACTTTACCAGTAACCACTTTCTGTGCTGCCAGACTGACTGATAACCCGGCCAGCACAATAAGCATAAGTAAGATTTTTTTCATAGGGTTAGTTTAAAGGGTAGATAATAATATATTTATTATGTATAAATATTTAGCTGACGATAGATTTTTAAATGTCGTAAAGGTCAGTCACTTTATTGTAAATTGAAAACAAAAATCCAACCTTGATATGTCAAAATTAAATTAAAATTCAGAATTTTGCAACCGATTGCGAAAATATTTTTAACCAAAGTGGAAATACCTGTTATTTTCCTTTTTTCACGGTCACTCCGGGAGGATTGACAAAATAGTACCACGCACTTTCAGCCTTCTCCTTATCAATTTTGCCGTTAAACACCAGGAACCTGTACTTTAAAAGGTATTTCTGGCGCGGCTCCAGCAGCCAGTCCATATCCTTTGTCGGGCAGAAATTTGCAAACATGTCTCCACGGTTGTACTGATTCTCCGGCCATATCCTGAGAGGCTCAGGATAATTATAATTAGTTGGATATGACATCATTACAACACCTGCATAGTCGTTGTCAATATCCCCCTGCACTATGCACCATCTTGCCTTGCTTCCATCTGCATCCTTCCTTGATAATCCTTCAGAAGTAAGGACCATGCTGTTTTTGTTATCCCATTTTTCTGTTGTTCTCCAGCCTAATCCTGCATACCTGTACTCCAATATTTTAAATGGAGATTCTCCTGCCGTGTTAAGTGCAATATTGAAATCGACAATGAAAAAATCCTGGTCCTCCTGCGGACGGTATACCCTTACACCCTGCAATTCATTCAATGCAACTTTTTCACCGCCTGTATTTGTGAATACGATATGTTCATGAAGCGCCACAAATTCTGCATATACAGATCCGCTTTCCACCGATGCAAATTTTGCAAACCTCACTGTTCCCTGTTTTGAATTGATGTTCCAGAAATCTATCTTCTCACCTTCATATTCAACTGCTGTCCAGGGGTTCCAGATCCCGTAATGATGAAGATGGTCAGGGGGCTGGATCCGGGTGAGCACCTGACCCTTGGGTGCCCAGAGAGGATGAATGAAACCGCTTCTTTTATATGCAGTATCAACTCCCTCTGGCGGATAAACGGTTTCGTAATAATACTGCAGCAGATTCTGATCGCCCTTATGAATGACAAGTGTTCCGTTTTCTGCAGTAGCGGTAACAGACTTTGCATTTTTTGCCTTGCCCTGAACAAGCTCAAAAAGATGCTTCTCTCCTGTGCCTGTAACAGTCTGGAGCATCCAGTAAAGCTTACGGTGATCATCCTGCTCTACCTGGAAAGAAACAGGAATTCTGGTTTTACCTTTTATCTCATATAATTCAAGTAAGGTATCAGAAATAAAAGTCACATTATCAAGATTAAGCATGACAGGTATCTCAATTCCGAATGTGGGTTTTGCAAGAGTGACCTCAAGCGAGGCAATCTTCTGTGAGCTGCCGGTGACCGCCCAAAGCATGGCGGCAGTCAGAAGAATGATTCTGCGGGTTGTCTTTATTGTCATAACTATTTAATATTAAATGAGATGGATTAGATTTGTCAAAGAATAGATCTCAATCAGTCATAATTGAGACCATTAAAATTATTACTTTTTATATTTATTCGCAACCGATTGCAGATTATTTTGGAAAATATTTCATTCTGAAGAATGATTATCTTATTTTTGTATCAACAACCCTCCGGTTATGATAAAAAGCACCAAGGAAATTACTATTTATGATGTAGCCAAAGCGTTGCATATTTCGCCATCCACAGTCAGCAGAGGACTGAAAGACCATCCTCATATCCGTAAGGCAACACGGGAAAAAATCAAAGCATGCGCCCATGAAATGGGATATCAGCGGAATAAATTCGCAAGCAGCCTCAGGAAAAAAAGAACGGAAACGATAGGCGTTGTGGTTCCGAAGCTGAACAGCTTTTTCCAGGCAACTGCTATAGCGGGGATAGAAAAAATTACAAACGAACATGGGTACGGTCTTCTGATAAGCCAGTCACAGGAATCAGGAAAGCAGGAGGCTGCATGCATATCAACTCTGTACAACAGCCGTGTTGACGGACTTATCATCTCACTTGCTTACGATACAAAAAAACTGGATCATTTCAATATCCTTCTCAATAAGAATATTCCGGTGGTTTTCTTTGACCGTGTTACAGAATGTCCCGGCTGCATGAGCGTAATCATTGATAATTTCAAGGCGGGTTACGAGATCACATGCCATCTTATCGCGCAGGGCTGCAGGCGCATCATGCACCTGGGCGGAAACCTCCTGAGAAACGTCTACCTGGAACGTTTCAACGGATATAAACAGGCACTGATTGACAATAAACTTAAATATGACCAGGAGCTGCTTATGATAAGTGAACTGAACCATGAATCCGGCATGAAGGCATACCAGGAAATAATGAAAATGAAGCAGAAGCCTGACGGCATATTTGCAGCAAATGATGCAACGGCTGTTGCAGTTATCTGTACACTTCAGAAAGCGGGGATAAGGGTCCCCCAGGATATTGCTGTGGCAGGATTCAACAATGAACCGCTCAGCCAGGTAGTACAGCCGAATCTTACTACGATAGAGTACCCTGCAAAGGATATCGGAGAGATAGCAGCCACTGCACTGATTAATAAACTTAATAATAAAGGCACAGGCAATTTGAGCACCATCGTGCTGAAACATAAACTGATCATACGGGAGTCGACTCTCAGAAAAAAGTCTGATGGCTAAAATATACAACTGATTATGTTAATACTAGGAACTGACCTTGGGAGTTCATCCGTCAAAACCTCTGTTATTGACGGTGATTCAGGCAACTGTCTGGCAACTGCATTTTACCCAAAAGATGAGATGAAGATCATTGCTGTCAGGCCCGGATGGGCAGAGCAGGAACCTGAGACCTGGTGGACTAACCTTAAAAGCTCAATAGCTGACTGCAATGCACAGCTTGGATCCAGGAAAAAGGAAATCGGTGCAATCGGGATTTCTTACCAGATGCACGGACTGGTGACTCTTGACAGGGACTTTAGAGTTCTTCGTCCTTCAATTATATGGTGTGACGGCAGGGCTGTCCCTTACGGTGAAAAGGCATTTAACGGCATCGGAAAGGATTTCTGCCTCTCCCATCTGTTAAATTCACCCGGCAACTTCACAGCAACAAAGCTGGCATGGGTAAAAGAAAATGAACCTGGCATATATTCAAAGATCCACAAGATAATGCTTCCCGGCGATTATTTTGCCCTGAGGCTTACAGGAGAGCCTTTAACAACATTCTCAGGGCTTTCTGAAGGCATATTCTGGGATTTTCAGAGGGAGGCTGTTTCGAAGGAACTGATGGACTTCTTTGGATTCAGCGGGGAGATCCTTGCAAGTCCCGTGCCGTCGTTCTCAAACCAGGGGAGGCTTCTGAAAAGAGCCGCTGATGAGCTTGGTCTGCCGGCGTCAATACCAGTATCATACAGGGCAGGGGACCAGCCCAACAATGCACTTTCCCTTAATGTCATGGAACCCGGGGAAGTGGCCGCAACAGCAGGTACCTCCGGAGTTATTTATGGTGTGACGGACCAGAAGAAACATGAGCCCCTCTCAAGAGTGAACAGCTTTCTGCATATCAACCATAAGGCAGACAAGCCCAGGCTTGGAGTACTGCTGTGTATCAGCGGGACAGGCATTCTTAATTCATGGCTGAGGAAGAATGCAGGCAGCGGGATGAGCTATGATGAGATGAATAAAATCGCCGGTGAGATTCGTGCCGGATCTGAAGGATTAAGCGTTATGCCTTTCGGAAACGGCGCCGAAAGAATGCTCGGAAACAGGGATCCGGGAGCGAGGATAATCGGATTGAATTTCAACATTCATTCAAATGCCCATCTCTTCAGGGCTGCCCAGGAAGGAATTGTATTTTCAATAAGATATGGCCTTGATATTATGAAGGGGACAGGTATCATTCCGTCAGTTATAAGGGCAGGAGCGGCAAACATGTTCCGGAGTGAGGTATTCAGGGAAGCCCTGGCATGCATCACAGGGACTGAAATTCACCTGTACAATACTGATGGTTCTATTGGCGCTGCCAAGGGAGCCGGCATAGGATGCGGTTATTATAAGTCTGTAAAAGAGGCATTTGCGGGTCTTAAGGAAGTGGGAGTAACGGCGCCGGATAAGGCGAAAACAGGCGCGTATGAGGAGGCATATTCAAAATGGCTGGAATACCTTTATACAATTCTATAAAATATTTTTACTTTGTGTTCCTTTGTGTTGTCCTTAGTGTCCTTCGTGGTTAAATTTTTTCTAACCACAAAGAGCACAAAGGTCTCCACAAAAAGCACAAAGGAGTTATTTTTAAAATGTCAAACACTTAAAACCAGCGATATGATTTACAAAGGCAAAAAAGAGTACTATCCCGGAATAGGGAAGATTAAGTATGAAGGGAAAGATTCAAAAAATCCCCTCGCTTTCAGATGGTATAATCCCGACCAGGTTGTATCAGGGAAAAAAATGAAGGAGCATCTTCGTTTTGCAGTAGCTTACTGGCACTCTTTCTGCGGCGACGGAAAAGACCAGTTTGGAGATCCCACTCATGTATTTCCGTGGGACAAAATGCCGCTTGATGAAAAGATAAAACACAGGCTGGATGCTGCTTTTGAATTCATAACCAAGATAGGTGCTCCCTATTATTGCTTCCATGATCTGGATGTTGTGGGGGGAGACGGAACAGTCCTGGACGTTGAAAAAAGGCTCGCGAAGTATGTGCCTGTAATGAAAAAAATGCAGCAGCAGACCGGTGTGAAGCTTCTCTGGGGAACAGCCAACTTGTTCGGGAATCCCCGTTATATGAACGGTGCTGCCACAAATCCCGATTTCGTGGTGGTTGCCAATGCCGGCGCACAGTTGAAAAATGCAATTGATGCAACGGTTGCCCTTGGCGGGGAGAACTATGTCTTCTGGGGAGGCAGGGAAGGGTACATGAGCCTTCATAATACCGACATGAAGCGGGAGCTTGACCACATGGCAATGATGCTAACCCTGGCAAGGGACTATGGCCGCAAGAATGGATTTAAAGGCACATTCCTGATTGAACCAAAGCCTATGGAACCGTCAAAGCACCAGTATGATTATGATGCTGCAACGATAATAGGTTTTCTGCGCCACTATGGGCTTGACAAAGATTTCAAGCTGAATGTTGAGGTGAATCATGCAACCCTGGCGGGCCATTCTTTTGCTCACGATCTGCAGGTTGCTGCCGATGCCGGCATGCTTGGAAGCATTGATGCAAACAAGGGTGATTATCAGAATGGTTGGGATACTGATGAATTCCCAACAAATATATTCGAGGTTGCGGAAGCTATGATGGTAATTCTCAGGGCAGGTGGTTTCAAAACAGGAGGGATTAACTTTGATGCACATATACGTAGAAACTCAACCGACCTTGAAGATATTTTTATAGCACACATAAGCGGTATGGATACCTTTGCGAGGTCACTGCTTATAGCCGATAAGATCCTCAAAGAGAGCGATTACCTCAAAATGAGGAAGAAGAGGTATGCTTCATTTGACAAGGGTCCGGGCAAGGATTTTGAAAAAGGAAAATTAACCCTTAAGCAACTGAGGGATCTTGCTGCCAAAGCAGGAGAACCAAAACCAATAAGCGGGAAACAGGAGCTTTACGAGCAACTTATAAATATGTACTTGTAGTAATAATTGTATTATTCCTGGGATAAAGAAGATATAATTGGTTCTGTTACAAGATCCGAGGTGGTTATCTGAAACTGCGGAGGAGATTTTATCGATTTCTTCACTGCACAAAGATCAGCGGTATTAATAAGGGCCTCTTTATATTTTTCAGGGAAATCAGCCGGAAGTTTAATGTCAAGCCTGATATTTGAGGGCAGACCTGTTTGATTATCAAATTCAACTGACTGGATAATTTTTATATTATGAGTCGAGATGTTCCTCCGGTTGCAGAAGGATTTTACATAAATACCTGCACAGGTTCCTATTGAGGCAAGATAAAGATCAAACGGTGCCGGGGCACTGTTTCCTCCTCCGTTATCAAGAGGCTGATCGGTTATTATCATATGATCACCAACTTTTGCTTTTACAACCTTGCCTTCGCCAAATGTTATTTCCATATTTATTTAGTTTTATTCTAGTTTTATAAGTTCATTTTCACCATTAACTGTACAATTTTCACATTTAAAGCGATTTTCGATTCCCCGTATCAGCTTATAGCATTTTATGCAGCGATACCAGTCTTTGTCGAGCTTATAAATGCCTCCTTCAATATCGATCGCTTTATCTTAAACAAATGATCTGGCAATTTGTTCAGGCTCTTCTACAGCCTAGTCATATCGTTTAAGACTGTACAATTTAATCTCATCCAGATTCGTCCTGAAATAAATGCCACATATTATCTCAGGTTCTGTTATTCTTTGATTATTCTAGTATCAAGTTAAACTTATTATGACACTAAAAATTAGTTGGCAGTTGGCAAATGGCAGTTGGCAATTATCCTTTTACTTTTTGCCCACTGCCTACTGCCTACTGCCAACTTTTATATTGCGTCAAGATTGAGTTTACACAACACTAGTTATAAAATATAGTTAAATCCATTAAATCGGATTCTACCATCCAGTTATTCAGCCCAATCTTATCAAGAATTGTGCGTATTTCTTCTGCAGTATAGCTCGCTGCAACCGAAGTTCTCCAGTAATAGCCCATATTTTTTGGTATGAACCTGCTGAAAACAGCAACAATCAGCCGGCCGAAGGCATTCATATCTCTTTTAGAATCGTGAATATAGACCTTACCTGAAGGTTTTAAAATCCGTTTTATTTCTTTAAAGACCCTTTCCGGATCTTCCCAGTGATGCAGTGAATCCCTTGAAATTACAATATCAAAAGTACCATCATTGAACTTTAACATGTTTTCAGCAGAACCATGGGTATATGCAATTTCATGCAATCCTTCCTTAAGGGCATTTCTTGAAGCTACTCTGATCATATCGGGAGAAGCATCAAGTCCCACCAGTTTCAGGTCATTCCTTTTCTTTAAAAGATAAATGCCGGCCCAGCCTGGTCCCGGCCCTATCTCAAGTACTCTGGAATTCAATGCGGGATTTACTTTTTTTATGACATTATCAGCAAAGCGTAAATATTCCCTGCCAAGCTGTTCTTTCATAATCTCACTGTATTGCTCCATTGTAATCTGAGGGCCATCTTCAATAGCTCCGCCTTCTGGAATTCTTGGTTTAAGGTCTTTCATGTTCTAATAAATTTAATTTATCCTTTTTTTATTATCAGACCAGGATATTTAACCACAGCTCTAATAATTACCCCTAAAAGCAGTGCCAGGCCAAGGAACAGGATAATTGCAGGTGAACAGGGAATATCCATTACCCAGGAAAGGTATAAACCAAGAATGGTGGCAATACCTCCTGTAATTAATCCCAGTATTATTCTGGAAGTCCATCGGGTTGCAAAGAGGGCCGATATTGAGGTTGGTATAATAAGGAAGGCAAAAACAGTAAGGATCCCACCAATATTTACGGCTTCAACTATAACAATTCCGAATGAGAAGTAAAAGAGGAAATCCCAGAGTTTTGGTTTGGTTACATTTGATACTTTATCCTGGTATGATAAAGTGACTCCCTTGAACTTATCCCTGAAAATAAAATGAAATCCGCCGATTACTGCCACCACGATAAGAAGACGCAGGATCTGGAGCCATGTTACCCACAGGATTGATCCGGCAAGCATATCATGTATATGTACATCGCTTCCTGCTCCTTTATCGAGTATAATTACGGCACTGGTTGTAGCTACTGCATAAGCTATTCCTATAAGTGCTTCAAGCGGGATTTTTATTTTTTTATTCTTCAGCAGAGTGAATATACCGGCCGCAAAGAGACAGAAAACGTATGACAGCACTGTCCCTGAGTCAGAATCATGTCCATGTGCATTGCTTCCGTCAGTAAGGTGGTAAATAACCAGGGAAACGGCGCTTCCGAGAGCTGCTATCTGGGCAAGGGCAATATCTATGAATATGATCTCTCTTTCAATAACATGAATGCCGAAATAGACCATGATAAAGATAAGCAGAAGGCTTGCCACGAAGGGCGCAAACATAAAATCAAGAGCAGTAGCCATCAGTTTTCTTTTTCTATATTAATACTAATGAATTTTCTTGCAGCGAGCTTTCCGAAAGCCAGGAGAAAAACAGCAGATCCAAGCAGGGTCACTATTGCCGGTGCATTGGAAATGTTCAGAGTGTACGAAATGTACATCCCCAGAACTGAACCTGCAATACCAATTATCCAGCTCCAGATAAATCTTTTCTTCCAGTTTTGTGTAAACAGAGTTGCTGCAGCCGTTGGGGCTATCAGTAGTGTGAATACCAGAAACACGCCTCCGACAGGCACGGCTTTCACTATAACCACTCCAAATGTTATGTAAAAGATCAGTTCATATGCTCTTGTTCTCCACAGGCTGTAGGGAAGGCCATTTTTTGTATCCGAGATAAGGATAAAATGTTTCCAGAAAATCAAATGGATTATACCAATTATCACAAATATTATCAGGCAATTAAGAACCTGGTTCCAGGTTACCCATAAAAGATTGCCTGTAATGGTCTTGGAAATGAAGTTGGATCCGCCCGGAATCTTCTCAGCCAGAAGCATTGAGAGTCCAAGTCCCACACAATAAATAATCCCGATGATCGCTTCCTGGGGGATAATCTGCTTCTGGAATTTTGTCAGGGCAAAAAGAGAAATAATAATGATCGTGAATAAATAGGAAATAAGCTGGACATTTAACGACTCCTCAGAATAGCCAAGAAGGAGCCCGATCATGGTTCCCAGGGCTGCAATCTGGGCAATTGCAATATCAATAAATATAATTCCTCTTGATAATATATGGTTTCCGAAATAACTCAGTATTCCGGCAAGCAGGATGCTTACCGTTATAGGTGCAGCCAGGAATAACAGATTGTCTATCATGGGGATAAGGGTCTTGGCAATAGCTTTTTATACATCATCTGATAACGTCCTGTCAAAGGTTTGCATTTATCTGATCAATCCAGTAATCGAGAAGGTCGAAATTATCTTCAATACCCGGAACGCCGTGCACAAAAAGCGGCAGGAAAACTGCTTTTATTCCTGTTTTTTCTTCGATCATCTGTGCGGTCTTCTTTTCAAAATAGCTTGCCACGATCATGATCTTAATATCCTGTTCGCTGATCATCTCAATCATGTTCTGAACATGTTTGGCAGAAGGAGGAATGCCGGGTTTTGGTTCAATATAACCCAGGACTTCAATTCCAAAAGTATTTGCCAGATATGACCAGTTTTTGTGATAGGTTATGATCCGCATTCCCCTGAGTGGCATCGCTTTCTTCAGCCAGCCTCCCAGATGGTCAATAAGTTTTCCTCCTTCGTAGGGCCTCTCCAGGAAAGTAAAGAGGGTTTTGTTTTCAAGCAATTTACTCAGTGTCGCCCCCCCGAAGAGATCGACAAGCTTATCCCCGAAAAGAAACCGGTCTACCTTATCGATGTACGCGTCCCTGTTCTTCTCATAATATGAAGCATTTGCAGGATCGTTTTTAATAAGTCCGATGGTTATGTTCTGAGCGATCACCTTCCAGTTAACCGGACTGGTATTGATATGCGGGTTTCCCATCAGATGGACATCTCCCTCTGTCCTGTCTGCAAATTCAATCTTTTCAAGGATATTTATGCCATCTGAAACGGAAACAAATCCAATTTCACCATCCATGATCTTTTTATTTCGGGCTTTGTCCATGAGGGTTGCTGCCCACATCTCAAGATCCATCCCTGTGGTTATCCAGATATCTGCAGTTGAAAGAGTTACGGCATAACTGGGCTTTGGTGGAACGAAATGGGGGTCCTGCTCGCCATGAGCGATGAAAGATACTTCAGCCCTGTCGCCTGCAATATATTTTGCAATGGAAGCATAGTCAGAAAAGGAGCACACTATATTAAGCTTCCTGCCATCCTGGCCGTAGCGGTTTCGCTGCTGGTTTCTTTCCTGTCCCTGACCATACGAAGTGGAAGAGAGTGCCAGGAACATAAGTACGAGATGGAGTGATAAAACTGGTTCTAGTCTGATAAATCTTTTATGAATTTTCATATTAATGGCTTTAATAGTTCTAGTATGCTTCATGTTTGTGAGGTCCCATTGCCCAGCAGACCTGCAGAAAAATAGTATGGTCATGGGGCAGTGAGCTTACAGGCACCACTCCCTGGTCCCTGAACCTGCGGTTATACTGATATTGAATTCTTGTAAAAACAAATTCGCTCTGCCAGAAATCAAGGTTGATACTGTAATCCCACTCACTCTGACGGTTGTCATAAGGCAATTCAGAATATCCTGCCCTTGCTCCGATCCAGAACCTTGCACTGATCTTGTTCTGAATTGTTGAATAAAAGCCGATTGATTTTACCGCACCTGTAATCTCGTTCCTATGGCTGTAAAAGAATTCCGTTTTCCAGTCGAAGGTCCTGTATTTTTCCCTTCCCATGGGCACCCATTTATAAGTGAGCCCGGCACTTCCTATATAAGATCGGTTATCTCCCGCAGAAGGGTTTTTCCCTGTGACACCGCTTAACCTAATTTCAAAATAGCTGTTCTGTGAAATATCATAAAAATTTTTAAACTGCCCCATATACAGCAATCCCTTATCGGCAAAACTGAAGTTTTCACCGGTATTGGTGCCATTGATGACTGTCAGATCTAGAGTGGTTGCGCTGGCAAAAAGAATTTCAGGCAGCATAAATGATGAAGCTAATCCAGTTCCTCCAAGTCCTTTGTTACTGAACAGATTTACCAGTGCCCTGGGACGGTCAAACTGTGGTAGGGCGTGGTCGTGATACCTGTTCAGGGGACCGAATTCTGAATAGAAGATTCCGATTTTAAGATTCATTTTCAGCGGCAGGTTAAGCCATTCCATGTAAGCTTCTTCAATACTGATGGCATCTTTGGAAACTGAAATAAATGTTTTACCGCGAGTGAATGGATCAAGCGGTGCTTCAAGGGCCAACTCAACTTCCCTTAGGAAGAACCCGTTATTTCCATAATAAGTATCACCCGCCTCAGAAATGAATTCATTTTTTGTCGAGCTTACTGCACCAAAGAAGTCACCACCCAGGCTTATATTGGGGTTGAGTCCCTGTTGCTGTCTTACACCGCTGTGAAATTTTTTTGAGACATTTTCTTCCTGTTCAGCCTCCTTCTCAGCAAGCTGATTGGCCTCGTCGAGCAGACTCATAAGGTCGGCTTCTGACTCTTCTTCAGTATCCAGATCATAGAATTTAACCAGCAGGGAATCGAGTCGTGCCCTTGTTATTTGATGTTCTGCCCTTAATTCAGCAAGCTCCCTCTTCAGGATTGCAAGGGAATCTCCAGAATCACCGGTAAGCGAAGCTCTGCTCTGGGCAGCAGCAAAGCTCACGGGAATTAAAATTGAAAGTAAAAATAAGATTATATGCTTGTTTCTCATGTGGTTACACTAATTTTTGTCGGCTGAGTTCATTTCTAATCCTGAAGGCAGCCGTAATTACAGATTAAAAAATTCAGTAATTAATCAGTGCAAGAGGGAGGTGCATGGTAATTATTAAGGAAATAGAGTTCGGGGATATTATATGTTCTTACAAGCAGGGGCCGGGTGATTTCAAAAAGAAACAGCAGCGGGATCAGCAGAATAACAAAGAGATATATCCAGAAAGCACTATTAGAGGTAAGCTCGAGATATACCAGTTCTGCCTGATTGTGATGATGCTCCTGAAAAGGTTTGCCTGTACCATCTTTTTCAAATGGATGGGCATGTTTTACAACAACCCCGGATGATAATTTATGAAAATGCTGATTTACTGTTGCATTTGTGATAAAACAAAATGCAACCATAAGAAGAACAGGAACAACTAACCTGGCAATTTTTCTTAACTGCATTATCTAAGATTATCCGGTTGCGGAAACAAAAATAGCATTTATTTTTAATTCTGACTTTTGTTTGTGCCGGGAATTCTTATCGATGTCTGATGTGTTTTGCAGTTTATGATTTCTTATTCATACCTTTGTATGCACCAGAAACGATTATTCCGCAAACAGGTTTTGACATGGACAGGTATTTAACCAGGACAAATTGCAAGGATTGTTCTTCACGAGATAAGTGTTTCATTCAGAGAACAAAAAAAGCCGAAAAATTTTATGAATCAGTTAAAACCCATATCAGTTATAAAAGAGGAGAAACAATCGTAAAAGAAGGAATGCCGGTTACTAATATACTTTATGTTATAGATGGTCTGGTAAAAGTATATATCGAAAGCCCCGACAAAAATATTATTATAAAACTCCTCAATTCAGATGATTTTATCGGGCTGACTTCACTGTTTGGAGATGACACTTATTATTTCTCAGCTTCTGCTTTGAAAGATACCAGGTTATGTTCGATTGACAGGGAAGGAATTAAGGATCTGGTAACCATGTGCTGTGACTTTTCGCGTGAATTGTCTAACTGGTACTGTAAAAATTACAATATTATGCTTACCAAATGTTTAAACCTGGGTCTCAGGCAATTAAACGGGAAGCTTGCAAATACTCTCCTTTATCTGAATCGTGAAGAATTCAGGGGGATCGATATATTTTCCCATATCAGTCGTAAGGATCTCGCTGAATTATCAGGGATGTCAATGGAAAGCGTTGTAAGGATACTTGCTGAATTCAGTGAGGAAAAGTTAATAGAAATTAAGGGTAAAAGAATTGAGATCAAAGACCTTGAAAGATTGAAAATCATTAACCAGAGAGGATAAATATTTTCACCGGACTATTTCCCTGGTCTGAACCATAGATCTGATTTACAATTTAATACATAAGGAAGGCGCACCAGTCAGCATGTGCTTATTGCGGAGTGGCGGTAATTATTATACCGCCAGCCGGGATAAATAAGCAGGGCCTGCTCAATAAAAAAGTTGACGAATCTCAAAGTTGTACTTGATACCGGTTCTCCTGATTTGCTTGCTGCAGGTGATTTTGCGTCGTACCTTTATATAAGGTTATATTCAGGCAATTAGCGATGCAAAAAAATAAATCATTATAAAAAATAAAGGAGAAAAGCGATGTACAAGCAAAAAAGTGAAATTATTGAACAAATTCAATCTTACCATGCCAGGGTAGCCGATCTGTACCATGACATTTATGAGAAGGCTGAAAACAAAGAGATGAAATCGTTTATCCTGGATCTTTATAATCTTGAAAAGGAGCGCGAAAACTATCTTGAGAAGCATAAAAATGTTGCCCGGGCGATGAACTGCTGGCTCGATTTTCCTTGTGAAAAGCTGTCGAAACAGATATCCGATTGCCTGGAGCTCAACTTTGGTCCCAGGTCAGAAGTGACCATGGAAGATCTGCTGAAAATAGAATTACATTTTGACGATTGTCTCATCAGGATTTATAATATCCTGGCTGCCGAAAATGAATTAAGTGAAACTATGGCCAATATATTTTATTACATGCTGAAAAAAACAAGGAAAGAGCAGGACATTCTCGCAAATATGCTTTTTAACTTAAAAAGCAACATGCAGCAATCATTCACGGTGCAGGATATTTAACCTTTCAGAAATCAATAATAGTAAATTCCCTTATTAAATGGACTTTTGTTCATTTATGTATTAAATTTGTATCACTTACAGTAAATTGACCCTGTAAGAGATACCTATGCCAAACAGAATCCGGTCACGTAGAATTACAATGCCTCCAAGGATGGAGGGATTTAAACCATTCGGTATTCCTATGCGCCAACTCGAATCTGTCGGTCTTTTATATGAAGAGTATGAAACTTTGAGGCTTGCAGATTATGAGAATCTCACACAGGAGGAGGCAGCTAAGAAGATGAGAATATCACGGCCTACTTTCACAAGGCTTTATGATAAGGCCCGCAAAAAAATAGCGGAAGCTTTTGTGGAAGGGAAGGCTATCATTATAAGCGGAGGCACTTTCCAGACCGATGATTACTGGTACAAGTGCGGCGATTGCAATGAAACAACTGTCTCCGATCACCCTTTAAGTCACTGCACCGGATGTGATTCTGATAATATAACCAGGATAAGTGATCAGATCTCTCATTAGTTGGTATTTTTCGGCCTATTGGAAGAATAAATATTTTCAGATATTCATAACCTTTACTCTTAAAACATAAAATATATTTATATGAGTAAAAAAGAGATCGTCACAACAACCTGGCTCGATAATATGGCATTTGAGAGTGATATCAACGGACATAAAATAATCATTGATGCAGAAGAGAGTGTGGGAGGCGCTGACAGGGGACCGAGGCCAAAAAACCTCATGCTGGCTGCCCTGGGAGGCTGCACGGGAATGGATGTGGTTTCAATACTTAAAAAGATGAGTTTTCATATCAAGAAATGTATAGTAACCGTGGAAGGATAACTGACTGAATAGTATCCTAAATATTTTCATAATATACACACTGTATATAAATTTATTGGTACCGATCTGCCCATTGATAAATTGCAGAAAGCAGTTTCACTCTCTGAAGACAGGTATTGCGGGGTTAGTGCAGTTTATAAGAAAGCAGTAACGATGACATCTGAGATTAAGATTATAAGTATTTAATAGTGAGGTATTCAGAGTACTCAATTTTCTGTAAGCGAAATAATGAGCACAGATATAGAATTATTATGGAAAGATATTGTTTCATGCACAAAATGCAGTCTGTCTCAAACGCGTAATAATGTAATTTTTGGTGAGGGGAATACATCTGGTGGTATCTTTATAATCGGTGAGGCCCCCGGAAGGGATGAAGATATTCAGGGGAGGCCCTTTGTCGGGAAATCGGGGCAGCTGCTCGACAAGATTCTGGCTGCCTGCGGATTTACCCGCAGCAAACATGTCTTTATAAGCAATATTGTTAAATGCAGGCCTCCCGATAACCGTATTCCCTCTCCGCAGGAGGCTGCCACCTGCATGCCGTGGCTGTTAAAGCAGATCGAGCTGATAAATCCCGGAATCCTGATATTGCTCGGAGCCACCGCATTGAAATATATGGCAGGGAATGAGCTGAAGATTTCCAGAGAACGCGGGGAATGGCTTTTACTTGACGGACGCCTGGCCATGCCGGTCTATCATCCGGCTGCGTTGTTACGCGACCCTTCATTAAAAAGGGATACCTGGGAAGATTTTAAGAAAATTGTTTCCAAATACCGTGAAATAAAAAACCCCGGACACTACTCACCGTACATTTGATAAATTTACTGCAAACAGGGGAGATACGACATACCCTGAATTCATCAGAAATCAGTTCTGGCATTTGCTCTCAAGAAATGCGGATATGAGCCTGAAAGCAGAATTTATCTTATCCGATTCCGGAAGTGCTTGCCTCAATAATTCAATATAGCGGCGTTTTTTTATATAGCCGAATGCAGGACTGAAGTTAATATCAAAGATCCATCCTGCCTGGAGGAGTTTAATATCGTTAAGGTTTCTGACATTGCTGATATTAACTATCTGCCTGTTCATCAGTGATTCATACACTTCTTCAGAGATACCCGGAGTATCAGGCAACTCGAGTTCGAGAGCAACATTACGCTTGTTGTTTTTACGGTGATAATAACTTGTAACCACCCTCCAGATATCAAGTTTATCTGCATCGCGGATGAGCTTTGAATAAAAAAGGCAACTGGCTGTTTCTCTGTCAGGCAGCGAGGGACGATTATGGTATCTGATTGAACAGAAAACCAGTTCCTGCAAATCAGGGCTCATCAACTCCAGCACATTTAAATCTTTGAGGATCTTTATTCCAATCTCGGCATGATTTTCAGACCTGTTGTCTGAAAAGGTCCTGTAACGTTTGTATTGTTCAAAACGTCCCAAATCGTGAAAAAGAGCGATTATCTCAGCGAGATTGAGCTCATTTTCACTCAGACTAAGATCCCTTCCTATATTTATGATCTCCCGGCTTACCCTTACGGTATGTTCCAGCTTAATATCAATATTCAATTGTAATTCCTTGTCATGATCTTTGAATGTATTAACATAGTTTATGAACCATCCACTGAGGTCAGATGCAATTTTATTATCCACAATTATTTCCATCTTTTTTACCATCTTTCACCACTATTGCTTACTCCAAAATTATTATAACCTGTTTAAAATAGTTTAGATAATACAATGATTAGTGCTAATCCGACTCCGGTCAGGAAAGCAACACTTGATTGCTTCTTCTCTTCACCTCTGGCATCGGGCAGCAGGTGGGAAGCTGATACAAGAAATGCATAGATCATTGCAGTTTTTAACTATAATTCAGCGATAACATCTGTTTTTGCCTTTACCGTGTCGCCTGATTTTACTTTGATTCTGGCACTGACCGGTACGTAAATATCTACCCTTGAACCAAACAGGATAAAGCCGAGTTCATCTCCCTGATCAACCATATCGCCTTCTCTGAGGTTACATATTATCCGCCGGGCAATCAAACCTGCAATCTGGCTTATTCTGATCAGGTCGCCTTTTTCAGTTTCCAGGATGATTGAAGTACGTTCGTTATCAGAACTTGACTTCGGGTTAAAAGCAACCAGATATTTTCCCGGATGATGTTTGCAGTAAAGGATTTTGCCGTTTGCCGGGATAATATTCTGGTGTACATTAAAAACCGACATGAAAATGGAGATTCTCAGGCATAACGTATTAATATATTCATTCTCCATTACCTCCTGAACAGCGACTATCTTTCCGTCAGCAGGGGAAATAAGGCTGCTCCTGCTTTTAATGACCTTTCTTGCGGGAATCCTGAAGAAAAGTGTGATAAGAAGAAAAAGGCATATTGAAGCAATCAATATTTTGAGATCAACCTTTTGGTTATTAATCAGTATGCTCAGGATTATGTTAAGTAATATCAAGAATAAAGCTATTTTCAGCAGTATCGGGTATGCATTTTTATATATTCGCATTTTTAATATACAATGATGATTTTTCAGTTTGTGAATCTGAATCCTGTTTTACTGACAGAATTCTTTAAACAGTAAAATTAAATGAACATTTGTTCATTTAAAAATTAAAACACTTATTTTTAACCACAAAAACTGAATAAATAAAATTTATCTTTCACATTTATTCCACTTCAGTCTGATATCAGGGTGAAATTAATTTGAAATATGGCAAAATTGATGAGTGTCAAAAATGTTCCTGCAGCGAAATCGGTATTTATAAATGCAGGGATTATATTATTTTTTAATTTTCTGATTATATTCGGTATGAATGCACAAGATTCCGGACAAATGATAAAATACTATCCCATAGGTGTTTTTCACACTCCTCTTACTCCACAAACAGGGGCTCCGAGGCAAGGAATTCTGGCACCTGAAATAAAAGGCGAAATTGAAATTTATCCTGAATACCGTGCTGCTCTTAATTCACTTGAGTTATTTGAATATATTATAGTGCTATACCATTGCGACAGGGCAAAAGGGTGGGAAAACATAGTAAATCCTCCGGGATCAAACCCTGATATGGATTTTGGGCTTTTTGCCACACGCACCTACAGGAGGCCGAATCCGATAGGTATTGCCGTGATAAAACTCGAAAAAATTGATAATGGCATTTTATATGTTTCAGGAATTGACGCCTATGAAGGCACTCCGGTACTCGATATTAAACCATATCTTCCTAAAGTGGATAGTGTAAAAAGCAGCCGGAACAGACAGATGGAAAGAGAGCTTGGACTGCCTGATTCAAAAAAATAAATTCCTGGTTAACCTTTTGCACCTATCAATCGCAGCGATTCCTTATTGATTACTTTGATTTTTTTGCCTGAGGCAGATATTATGCCATCCTTCTCGAACTCATTAAATACCCTGCTTACGCTCTCGCGTGATGAATCGACGAGATTTCCTATTTCTTCCTGGTTCAGGGGCATGGTAAACATATCAGATTTATATATCTTATCTGACATATCAAGCAATACATCTGCTATTTTTCCCCTTATCTGCTTTTGCGTCCGGTTGGCGCACTTATAATAAACCTCCAGTTCATTCCTGCATATATCTATCATTATCTCGTATGCAAAATCGGGATTTGATCTGAGTAAATTTCGAAATGTTGAAAGGTCAATGAAACAGACTTCTGCCTCTTCAATGACCGACACCGAATATTGATTTATTTTGTCACCAAAAGTTGTCGGCAGTCCCAGGTAGCCTGGTGCTTTTACTATTCTTACAATCTGTTCATAATAGGGACCTGCAATATGAAGCTTCACCAGACCGCTGCGAAGATATGCAACGTTAGTTGAGAATGTACCCTGCTTGATCAGTGAATCACCTTTTCGTAATTTTACAAACGCACAATTAAAAGAGAGCTTTTCAATTTCCTCATTATTCAGTTTCAAGGCTGCCAGCGATTTTATTTTGCACAGCTTACATTCATTTTTCTTCATGATGAAATTGTGATTTATATCACAAAAATATATAATTAACCTCACAAAAAAAAGACCTTTAAAGGAAAAGCATTGTTTTCCTTTGTTAATTAATTAACAGTAAAAAATTATGACTATGGAAAAGAAGAAAATGTGCCTTGCTCTTTATACAGGCAGTGTCGATAAACTGACAGCTGCAGGTATTGTTCTTGGAGGTGCTGCTGCCATGGATATGCAGGTCGATATTTATGTCCTCCTGATGGGCGCACGTGCTTTCAGAAAAAATATTGGAGACAATCCTGATAAACTACAGATGGCTGAAAATCCTGCCTTGAAAGAGGAATTCCTTCAATCCCTGAAAAACCTTAAAGTAAAGACATGGATTGAGTTCTTCAGGGAAGCCAAGGAAATAACTGATGTCAAAATTCATATCTGCGGTCTTGCAGGAAAGATATGGGGAGGAGAAAAGCTTGAAGATTTCGTTGACATCGCGGATGATATATGCGGAATAGGTGCCTATATAACTTCAGCTCAGGAGGCAGATGTGAATCTTTTTATTTAATAGACACTAAATAGCTATGAATCAGAATATTACAAGATAATGGATAGCAACAACAATATAGATCTTAATTTGCTGCAGGAACAGATAGAGACCCTAAGAGAAAAGGTCAGGATACTTGAAAATTCAAGGAAAGATCAGCTCTCAATTGCTATTGTGTCAGGAGACCTGGATAAGATCCTTGCTGCCATGATAATCTCACTGGCTGCAGCGGCAATGGATACAAAAGTCAAGCTCTTTTTTTCATTCTGGGCTCTCTCAGCTCTCAGGGATAAAGATAAAAAAGCCAGAGGCAAAAATTTCATTCCCAGGATGTTCGGCATAATGCTTCCCAAAGGAAAGAACAGCCTGAAGTTGTCAAATATGAATATGGCTGGAATAGGCCCGATGATGATAAAAGGCCTGATGAAAAAACAGAATGTACTTTCTATAGATCAGATGTTTAATGAGGCTGCAGAGCTTGGCATTGAAATTACTGTCTGCGAAATGTCAATGAATCTTATGGGATTCAAAAGGGAGGAGATAATGGATTATCCTCATCTCAGGTATGCAGGAGCTGCGACATTCGTTGCAGAGGCCAGTGAAAGCAGCATGCAGTTATTTATATAACCCGCAACAAGTAGCTTTAATAAATGAATTATCTTTTAAGTTTAACGTTTAATATTTAATACCATGACACCAGAAGAATTAAAGAATGCAAATGTGACAAAATCAGTTGATGCAAGGGGAACCGCTTGCCCGGGTCCGCTACTTGAAGCCAAGAAGGCAATAGGTACTATAAAGAGCGGCGATATAATGGAAGTATTATCAGCCGATGAGGGAACAAAGGTCGATATTCCGAAGTGGTGCTCAAAACAGGGGCATGAATACCTTGGAACTTTAGAAGAAAGCGGCTTCTTCAGGATCTTCCTCAAGAAACAATAATAATGGCAGACCCGGGTAAGAAAAATGCCAGTATCCTGGTGTTTTCCACTGACAAGATTTCAGATCCTGCCATCGACATGGCCGGATTGCTTAAACTGCATTACCCGCCAACAGTATATACCATAGTCGTCCCCTGTTCAAGTGGGGTAAAGCCGAGATGGATACTTCATGCTTTCAAAAAAGGCTTTGATGGTGTATTTATAGCTGCTGACGGCAGCGATTGTCCTTATGGGGAGTCGTGTACGGAAAAAACCGGTAAGATCGTGCAGAACACACATGAACTTATGAAGCAGATGAGCATTGAACCTGCGCGTCTGAGAATGGCTGCGATCTGTTCCGTTTGCAGCGAGTCGTTCGTCAGGCAGATGAAAAGTTTCAATGAGTATTTATTGAAGAATTCAACCAATTAATTATGCAAGATAAAGTAATAATTGCCTCCTTTGATGCACTTATTATAGGCGGTGGTATTGCAGGCGGTGAAGCTGCACTGAATCTGGCTAATAACGGATTTAAGGTTCTTGTTGTTGAGAAAGATCTCTCCATAGGGGGCAAAATGATCTTACTGAGTAAGGTTTTTCCCACCCTGGATTGTTCGGCATGTATCACAACTCCAAAAGTGTCAGAGATTTCAAGGCATCCCGGCATCACAATATTCACAGGCAGTGAAGTATCTTCAATTGAGAAGAGAGGGGAAAATGATTTCGGGGCAAAAGTCATAAAAAAGCCGCGCTATGTTATTGCAGAAGATTGCACAGGCTGCCAGCTTTGCGAGGAGGCTTGCCCGGTAAGTGTGGTCGATCAGTACCAGTATGACCTGATCGGCCGGAAAGCTGCCTACATCCCCTTCAGCATTGCCAGCCCAAGGATTGCTGCAATAGATATTGAGAATTGCACACTATGCGGTGCCTGCGAAAAGGCATGTCCTCCGAAATGTATCGATTTTACCCAGGAAACTGAAGAATATAATGTTCAGGTCAAAACAGTAATTATTGCTACGGGATTTAATCTTTTTGATCCCCTGAAAATTCCACGATTCGGATTCGGCAACTGTAAGAATGTGCTGACATCCATGCAGATGGAGAGGCAGCTCGCTCCCACAAGACCCTATAACACAATACTCCGGCCGGGCGATGGAAAGATGCCCTGTAAAATTGCTTATGTTCTTTGTACGGGATCCAGGGATGATACCATTGGTAATCCTATCTGCTCACAAATCTGCTGCATGTATTCCATAAAGCAGGCACAATTGCTTATGGGAGCTCTTCCGATGGCCGATGTAACAATCTATTATATAAATATAAGGTCATTCGGAAAAGGATTTGAAGAATTTTACGACCAGGCCAAAGGAATGGGAGTAAATTTCGTCAAAGGGAAAATTGGCAAGATTACTGAAACTGACAATGGAGACCTTATTCTCAGGTACGAGGATATTAATGAGAACAAGCTGAAAGAAACAGTGCACGACATGGTTGTGCTTTCGGTTGGTGTCCTGGCAAATACCGACCCTTTATCGATGTTCCGGGGTGAAGAGCTTAAATCTGATTCTTACAACTTTGTATTCCAGTCAGATTCACTCTCAAGTCCTGCCAGAACAAATATAAAAGGCGTATTTGTGGCGGGAACGGCATCAGGGCCAATGGACATTCCGGATTCCATACTTTCTGCAGGTTCTGCCTCGTCGGAAGCAATAAGTTATTTAATTCAGAGATAATGAACAGGAAATTAGGCGTTTACATATGTCATTGCGGAGGCAACATCTCAGATTATGTTGATGTTGAAAAGGTCAGGAAGTCAATTGAAAATGACGAAGGCGTTTTTATTGCAAAGACCACAATGTTCGCCTGCGGCGACGCCAACCAGAAGGAAATGGTTGAGGATATAAAGAAAAATGAACTTGATGGTGTTATCGTTGCTTCATGTTCGCCAAAGCTTCATCTTTTAACATTCAGGGCAGTAACTGAAAGAGCAGGTTTAAATAAATATAACTATGTACATGCCAATATCAGGGAACAGGCATCCTGGGCTCATTCAGATGATAAAGCCGGCGCTACTGAAAAGGCCATCCACATAGTTAAGGCAGCAATCTCCCGGGTACGTCTTGCTGAATCCCTTGAAACAAACAAGTTCCCGGCAAAAAGAGCAGTGGCAATCCTCGGAGCCGGTATTTCCGGAATGAGGGCAGCAATAGAGCTGTCAAATATGAATTGCCCGGTTACCCTGATAGAAAGAGAGCATTTTATAGGCGGAAGAACCTCACAATGGGATGTACTGTTTACAACTAACCAGACAGGGAAGGAACTTGTTACAGATCTTTACAATGACATTCTGAAACGTGATAATATCAGACTGCTGACCGGAGCTGAATTAGTAAGTACAAGCGGCAGTATTGGCGATTTTAAAATTAAAATAAAGATCACTCCCAGGTATATCAAAAAAGAATGCGATGAGGGAAACCTTAAAAAAGCCATTGATGCATGCCCGGTTGAAGTTCCTGATGAATTTAATTTCAACATAACAAAGCGAAAGGCAATATTTCATAATTTCCCCAGTGAATACCCCCAATCCCCTGTGATCGATATTAAAAACTGCACCCGCTGCGGGGAGTGCGAGAAAATATGCCCGAGTGTCGATTTTTCACAGAAGGAGGAAATTGTTGATATTAATGCAGGATCTATTCTGGTTGCTACCGGATTTGATCCGTATACTCCTGCCGAAGGCGAATTTGGCTATAAGACGATTGAAAATGTAATCACCCTGCCCCAATTTAAAAGAATTATTGACCTTAATGAGAAAAAACTCATGTTCAATGGCCAAGAGATCAATAAGATAGCTTATGTTTATTGCGTAGGAAGCCGCCAGGTGGACGGGGATAATAAATACTGTTCACGATTTTGCTGTACATCTGTTATCCATGCCGCAATCCAGGCAAATGAAAAATTTGAGAATATTGAGAATTACCATTTCACAAGGGGAATCCGTACCTACGGGAAACAGGAATCACTCTATGCTGGCTCGCTGAAGGGCGGAGACATTTACCTGCAGTCTTACGAGGATGATCCGCCGGTTGTCCTGAAAGAAAATGGAAAGGCGAAAGTTAAGATAAATGACATTCTTACGGGCAAAGAGGAAATATCCGTTGAACCTGACCTTATTGTCCTTGTGACCGGAATGGTGCCGAGGGCAGACAATCCTGTGTCTTCACTCTTAAAGCTGCCTAAAGGACGGGATAACTTTTTCAATGAGATCCACATGAAACTGCGTCCTGTTGAGACAGTTATCGATGGGATAACAATATGCGGTGCGTGCCAGGGTCCTAAGAATATTATGGAATCGATCAATTCAGCATTATCAGCCGCAACTAAATCATTTTCTTATGTCAGCAAAGGAGAACTTGAGATAGAACCAATAGTTGCTGAAGTAGACAAGACCCTTTGTGAATGGTGCAGAGCTTGTGCTGAAGCTTGTCCGTTTGATGCAATAAGAAAAGTCAAAGAGGGATCCAAAGAGATTGCTGAGATCAACAATTCGGTTTGCAAAGGCTGCGGTATGTGTCTTCCCGTTTGCCCTGTCAATGCCATAAATCTTGTTGCATATTCTGATGATGAAATAGAAAACATGATCAATGCACTGGCTGGTGAAAATATCGTAAGTAAATAATATAAAAGTTCATATCATGGAAGTCGAAAAAGGGAAAACCTTTAAATACCTCCGCGAAAAACGGGAGGTGTCGCAGTCCGCCAAAGACAACCTGAAGCAATTCATCAGAATCAAAAGAGAGATCCTTGATGCCTTAAAGGGAAAAGAGATGACCATTAAAGACCTAACCGAAAAACTGGGCATGCCCAGGCATGAAGTTGTTTTTTATCTTATGACCCTGGTTAAATACGGCAATGTTAAAACAGGAAGCATTGATGACATGGATGAGTATTACACTTACAAACTGAAGAAGTAATGGCTTCAATAAATACGAAATTCGGTAAGGATTTAAAAAAATACGGTGCATTTGATTTCAATGCATGCTATAACTGCGGCACCTGTACTGCTGTATGCTCTCTCTCAACGCAAGAGGATTCATTTCCGCGGGAAATGATAAGGTTCAGCGTGCTTGGAATGGAAGATGGCATTAAAAGCTCCCTCAAGCCGTGGCTCTGTTATTACTGCGGTCAGTGTACCACTTACTGCCCGCAAACTGCACATCCGGCAGAACTGATGATGTCATTAAGGAGATGGCTCACTTCCCAATACGACTGGACAAAACTCTCAGGGTTGTTATACAGATCCCTGCCTGTAAGTATACTGGCAATGGTAATTACCGGACTGGCAGTTATTGTCTATGCAGCTTTCAAAGATTTTGACCTTGTGACCGTTATGCATGCAGGACACACTTTTGAAATGCTGGCGATCCTGTCAGTATTTGCACTTATCCTGGTCCCAAACCTGATAAGGATGTGGTGGTTTACAATACTAAAGCCAAAAGTCAAAGCATCACTGACGGCTTATATTAAGAGTTTTTGGGATCTGATCGTTCATATGTTCACCCAGAAAAGATCATTGGATTGTGAAGACAATCAGTTCAGGTGGTTTGAACATTTCATCCTTGTGATAGGATACCTTGCTTTGCTTTTTACAACGGTCGTTCTTGACTGGTTCTCGAATGAAAGCCTCTTTGTCATTATACTGGGATACGTTGTAAGCGCAATCATATTTATAGTGACAATAGATTTTGTATATGACCGTATTAAAAAGAAAAAGGAATTAAGCAGATTTTCACAGGCATCTGACTGGATGTTTGTCGTATGGCTGGCATTAATGGGCTTATCAGCCTTTGCTGTTCGTCTGTTTATTGATCTTGATCTGCTTGAAAGGAACCTCTGGCTCTATCTTTTCCATCTTATCATACTGGTGCAGTGGGCATTGATAATAGTCCCGTTCGGTAAATGGACACACTTCCTTTACCGCTCTTTCGCAATGTATTTTGCAGGGATCAGGGGTTAATCTGACTGATGTACATTAGCTGAAAGACAGCCGGATAATCTTATTTATCAGTATCCTGTGATTTGCTGCTAATGAACGCCCTTAAATCATCCATTTCGAATCCGTATCTTTTCTTAAGTCTTCCCAGCCTTTCATTTGCATATTCAACCGGGACATTAATAATCCCGGCCAGCTCTGCAACACTGATATTGTATCTCCCGGAGATTTCACTCAGCGTCATGGTCCCGTCAATATCAACCTCGTTATAGTGATGACGATGTACTTCTTCTGCCTCTTCCTGAGTGGTTTTTACGGATTCCTGTACAGATTTATCAGGTAATTCAGCTTTCGGGGATACAGGTGAAATGTCAGAAGGCTGTATATAATTTTCATGGCGTTCAACATATAATGAATCATGCTGCGGACCATATACCCCTGGTACACGGTTCCGGTTATGCTTCCTTTCCAGTTCTGCAACCTCAGGTTTTACAAAAAGAGGTACTGCAAACAGTAATAATCCTGTAATACCCAGCAAAACTGCAATTAAAATCCTTGTTTTTCTGCCGGCGATCATTTGTTTGAAAATGCAGATTATCATGTCCCAGTGAAATATTATATGCAAAACCAGAAGGGATACCAAAAAAAGAGCCAGATACAGATGAATAGAACCCCATTGATGACGATCAAGACCCCAGTGATATAACTCTGTGTTTGTGCCATATATTTCATTTATCTTGTACCCGGGGAGGAGGACATATTTCATCAGAAATCCCAGTCCTGCGACAGCCGCAAGATCGACAAACATTATTGAATCAATTATCAGGTTTAATTTCGGTCTGATTCTGCTCCAGTTTTTCATAATATTCTGTTTATATTAGTTTTAATATTCACTTTTAAATTAATGGATTGATGCTACTTCGAAAACATGTATTTTGCCACTGAGGCGCCAAGACGCAAAGTAACACAAAGTGTGTCTTGTTAATAGTAAGCTCTTTCTGAATCTTCGTGCCTTTGCGTCTTTGTGGCGATGACATATTTTTGACATTTCGGAGTGGACTCATGGCTTTAAAGTAAAATTAAATGAACATTTGTTCATATAAAAATTATTAAGGTTAAATTTGAATAAAAATCTTTATGAAGATCTCAGTACTTACGGAAAACCATGCCGGATCTTTTACAATGGCCGAGCACGGGCTCTCTTTTCTGATTGAGCATGAAGGGAAACGAATTTTATTTGATACCGGACAGAGCGATCTGTTCGTGAAAAATGCAAAAAAGATGAATGTGAGCCTGCAGAATATTGACTATATAGTTTTGAGCCACGGACATTTCGATCACGGTGATGGTTTATCATACCTCAGCAGAGGCACCCTGGTCTGTCATCCCGGGTGCTTTATTAAACGTTACAGCACCAGAGACAACAGATATATAGGGCTTAAAAATTCACGTGATGAACTGCAGAAGCTGTTCGAACTGAAGGTCAGTGAGAAGCCGTTAAATATCTCAGAAAAAATTATATTTCTCGGAGAGATCCCCCGTTTAACCGATTTTGAATCACAGGTTACAAATTTCAGATACGAAAACGGCACTCCCGATTTTGTTATGGATGACAGCGCTGTTGCCTTTATACTCGAAGAAGGGTTATTTGTTGTGACCGGATGCGGACATGCCGGAATTGTAAATACACTCGAGTATGCCAGGAAGATCACCGGGATAGATGAGCTGTACGGAATAATTGGGGGTTTTCATCTAAAGGAAAATGACCATCAGACAAAAGAGACCATCAGATACCTGAGAAATAGCGGGATAATCCATGTCCGGCCCTCGCATTGCACTGAACTCCCGGCACTGGCAGCTTTTTACGAAAATTTTGGGATGAGGCAGGTTAAAACCGCGGATATTCTCAATTTTTGAACTTTTTTTAAAAAAAGTCACTTGAAGTGAACATATGTTCATTTTATTTTGTATCTTTACAGGATAAACGGCTACAGGCTACAGGCTACAGGCTACAGGCAAGAACAAGTAACAAATAACCAGCAACCAGCAACCAGCAACCAGCAACCAGCAACCAGCAACCAGCAACCAGCAACCAGCAACCAGTAACCAGTAGCCAGCAACTTAATAATTAATTGTCAAACTAAATAACAGAAAATTATGCCAGCAGGAGATCGCACCGGACCAATGGGACAGGGTCCTGTTACCGGAAGAAGAGCAGGTTATTGCTCAGGTTTTGATTCACCAGGTTTTACGAAAGGGCCAGGAGGCGGAATGGGAAGAGGATTCAGCTTCGGCCGTGGAATGAGTTTCGGCAGGGGTATGGCACGGGGAAGAGGCTTTGGCCGGGGATGGGGATACAATGCCCCTGTTCAGGGATATCCATGGATGCCCTCCATGAGCAAGGAAGATGAGATCAGGCTTCTTAAATCAGAAGCTGATTCCCTGAAACGCTCACAGAAGGATATTGAAAAACGTCTGGAAGACCTGGGAAAAGAAAAAGAGTAACCTTTTGTCAGGTTAAACGCTGATCTATGTTTTTGATATTATCTGTTCTGCAATTTGCTCAAAGGCAGTAACAACAGATTTGTTTTTCTGACTGAATACACTTAATCCTTTTTCAGCTGCTTCACCTACCTCCATAACAAAGGGTATCTGTCCGAGAAGAACTGTATCGAATTCCTTAGCCAGTTTAAGTCCGCCTCCCTTGCCGAATAGATAATAGTTTTCATCAGGATGTTTTTCCGGTGTGAACCAGGACATGTTTTCAATTACCCCCAGAATGGGAACTTTCAGGTCGGGGGTTGTGAACATTGAAGCTGCCTTGCGTGCATCATTCAGTGAAATTTCCTGGGGTGTTGTAACAATTAAGGCTCCCGTCAGATTCAGTTTCTGGACCGTTGTAAGCTGAATGTCGCTGGTGCCGGGAGGGAAGTCAATTATCATATAATCGATATCTCCCCACTGTGTGTCCCCCAGAAGCTGGGTTATAGCCTTTCCTGCGAGTGGTCCCCGCCAGATCAGAGATTGCTTGCGGTCTATATAGAAACCTATAGAAATAATACTGACCCCGTATTTCTTTACCGGGAAAAATATTTCCTTGTCACCGACAGCTGAAATGTCAGGTTTCACATCCTCAATCCCGAACATTTTCGGTATTGAAGGACCGAATATATCGGCATCTACAAGTGCTGTGTTCAGTCCGTTTCTTGCGAATGCTATTGCCAGGTTGGCTGCTACAGTTGACTTTCCGACTCCGCCTTTACCGGATGCCACCACAATAATGTTCTTTATTCCCTCCATGGGAAGCTTCTCAAATACATCACTCATGTCATTTATTATTTAAAATGTTATTCCAGATATTCCTGATTGATTCGTTAATACTGTTTTCAGGGTCATATTCATTTATACTCAGGGAGTTGACCATGGATTTTACCATTGCAGGATCAAACGGCAATGTTCCGGCAACCGGGATGCTGTTCCCGCCGCACCAGTTCTTTATCTGGCCGGACATGTCATCATTGATATCACATTTATTGATAATTACATAAGGTGTACGGCCTGATTTCTGAACAATAGCCACTGCCCTCTGCATATCGCTGATCCCCGATATTGTCGGTTCAGTTACAATTATTACCTTATCAACCCCTGTGATTGTTGATATTGCCGGGCAGCCAATGCCCGGAGGGCCGTCAAGGATAATGTGTTCAAAGCCGGATTCTTCAGCGATGCTTTTCGCTTTATTCCTTACCATTGTTACCAGCTTTCCTGAGTTTTCCTCGCCGGGTGCAAGACGGCCATAGACCATTTTCCCGTTACGGAAAGATCCTGAGTACATCCGGCTCCTGTCATTCGGGATCATGCTTATCGCATTCCCGGGACATATACGCGAGCAAAGGAAGCAGCCGTCACAGAGTGTCTCTGAGATCATTACTGTTTCTTTTCCTGCTGTTATTGCATCAAACCGGCAGTGTTCAAGGCAGAGCCCGCAATTTGTACAGAGCGAAGGATTAAGGATCGCTTTATGTCCTGATATATAAATCTCTTCTTCATCATGGTCCGGATTGAAGAGGAGGTAGAGGTTGGCTGCATCGACATCGCAATCGGCAAGAACAACTTTGCCATTAAGTGTTGCAAAGGCAGCGCTTATGCTTGATTTGCCTGTTCCTCCCTTTCCGCTTATAATAGCTAATTCCATTCCTTTGCATATATTGATTCAAAAACTGCAAGCAACTGCCTCTCAAAGAAAGGATCACTCCCGGCGAGCAGTATTCCCTTTGAATATAACTGTGCTGTCTCTTTCTTGTAAGGGATTTCCAGAAGAAGGTCAATCCCTTCCTTAAACAGATATTCCTGTACCCGGTTATTGCCAATGCCTGAACGGTTGATAATGACTCCAAACGGTTTCTTAAGAATTCTTAGTGTTTCGACGCTCTGTTTAAGGTCGCTGAGACCGAATGGTGTCGGTTCTGTTACAAGGATAACATAATCGGCCTGAGAAACAGTCTGGATAAAAGGACATGAAGTCCCCGGGGGCGAATCGAGGATCGCAATCTCTGCAGAGCTGTCTATGCTTTTTATTGCTGCTTTGATCACCGGGACTGGTGAAAGGACGCCGATCCTGGTGCGTGCCTCAATTATATAATGTTCCTTATTTGTCACAAACCTGGTTACATTACCCAGGCTAACCGGTTTTTCGGTAATGGCATCGAATTTACAGGCAACCAGGCAGGCGCCGCAGCCATGACAAAGCTCTTCAATTACATTAATGATCTTAACATGGGGGAGTATAAAGATGGCGTTGTAATTGCAATAATCTCTGCATTTTCCGCAAAAGGTGCAACGGTCCTTGTCAATCACCGGCACCAGCTGGGTAATTTCCAGACTGTCAGAATATTCGGTATTGAAGAAAGCAGCGGAATTGGGAGCTTCAGCATCGCAATCAACCAGTATGGAATTATGGTTGTTCCGCAAAAGGGTGGAGAAAATATTTGTGGCAACAAATGTTTTGCCGGTACCTCCCTTGCCGCTGGCTACTGCAATTTTAATCATATCTGAGGCGGGTTGGTTCGTCTGTCATTACCGGTTCAGTTGTTTTCCGTAGAAAGTCCGTGTTCCATGTATTAAGGTTGGTATGGGTGGTCAGGTATTTCTGAGGTATGGGATGAGTGCCGAATACCACCTCCATCCCATACTTGTCCTTAATGAACTGTTCAAAGTGCTCCATATAGGGGCAGGGGGGATAACCGACAATAAATCCTGTTGCAAAGTGAATATGAGTGACACCATTTTTCTGCATCTCTTCGGGAGCATGCTCAATATTTCCTCCCGGGCACCCTCCGCATGTAGTAAAACCGGCTATTTCGATTTCCATATCCTTATATGCCGAAAATGCACCTTCACGGTTTGCTGCTGACCTGAAGCATTTCCCGCCGGCACAGGTATTGTACCTGTCGCAGATGATTATTCCGATCTTAACCTTATTCATGGTTTATTGTTTTATGTTTAACTCGATTTAAGGACCGAAGGTTTTTCGGGGACACCCAGGTTCTCTCCACCGGCGCCCTTGTACTTTGATGAAGGATCATAGCTTATTCCGAGCTTGTCAAGCAGGGGTTCCACAGCTACCTGATGAACCTGTAAGCCTATATCCCAGGGGTCATAGCCCAGCAGGAGCCCGGCAATCTCCTCATATGTAAGTACCGGGATACCATACCCGTCTTCTCCGTATGTTTTCCCTTCCTGTTCAGCAATTACATATTGCCAGCGGTCGAGGAAGAATGTACAGCCGGGGCAGTTGGCAATTATAAGATCAGGTTTATAGGGCTTCATCGACTCGAATTTTATCCTGGAGTTTGTCACAGAATAGCCTCTGTTTGATTTCAGCAGGTATTGCCTGAAACCAAAACCGCAGCAATGACGTCTTTCAGGGTAATCAACCTGCTCGCCCCCCCATTCATCAGTGAGTCCTGCCAGGACGTAAGGATATTCAGCTCCGCCAATTCCATGTTCAGGGAATATTTTTGCATAATGGCAACCTATATGGTCAACAACTTTCAGGGGTTCTCCGGTTTTTGCATTTACCAGCCTGAACTTCGATTTTTCAGCTATCTCCTTACGGAATTTATAGATTATATCGCTTGCATGAACGATGTTCTTCGGAATGGTAAATTCGCAACCTGTGGCCCTTTTCAGTGTCTCCCTGGTTTTCTGAAGAATATCCGGATAATGTTTCCAGGTCTCAAGCATCTCGGCATAGATGCCAAATGATGTTACACATGATACGACGAAATTTTCATAGCCTGCTTCCTGCATCAGTGCAAACTGGCGTGCCACTACCGTCATGGTAGTTTCCATCGGCAACAATCCTGAATGATATGCTATGCCGGTGCATGATGTCTGCCTTTCATCATCGAAAATTTCTTTACCCAGCACATCTCTCAGTATCTTCATGAACAGATCTTCGGCAGCAGGGAAGATATTCTGCCTTATGCAGCTGCGGGCAAGATAGTAATGATCATCGGCGATCTCCTTCTGGTAGACCTGCCATATATTATTTTTTTCAGGTTTCATCTTTAATTATAAATTAATCTTCGCTTCAGAATCGATAGTTGCTGGTTACTTGTTCCTTGTTGCTGGTTGATCAGATTAAACCGGGGCAAACCAGCAACAAGCAACGAGCAACAAGCAACCGGTTATTTTTCATTGTACATTAATCTCCAGTATTCGTCATGTTCCTCACTGAACTCCTTGTTCATCTTTTTTGCCATGTCGGAAGAATATTTTTCAATCTTCTCAAATCTTGCAGTGCCCCCGGTCTCATCAAAGATCTTTTTAAGGTCCTCGAGTGATTTTTTGTTGGTATTCCGCAGAGCACCTGACCTGTATTCCCTGTAGCTTGCTCCGAGCCTTTTTAGCATGGAGACCCTGTTTTCCCTAAGCCATTTCCACACCGGTCCCTGCTCGGGATAAATTTCATTATCAACCTCATCGATGTAAACGCAGTAACCATACTTAAGTATATGATCACCTACTGTACGTTTTATTGCAAGCTGTTTTCTGCCCTGTTCACTTTCGATGAAAAAGCCTTTCTCAACTGACAATCCTCTCAGCGCCTGAATTATATAGCAGGGGACATTTCCCCTCGGGCACCTTGTCTTGCATGAAAGGCATTCACCGCACCGCCATATCTGATCGCCTTTCAGAAGTTTTTCAAGTTCAGCTTCATTTCTCTCCTGTACCAGGCTTACTATCTGACGCGGATCATAATCGCTTACTGCAGCGGCAGGGCACACAGCGGTGCATACTCCGCAATTCATGCAGGCCTTCATTCCTTCCCGGTAGCGCACATCTTTTTCGAGTTCTTCATACAATGTTGGCATGTTCCAGTGTTTTAAAGTGCGATATACTTATTACAGCTGTAGATGATATTCCCTGATATAGAATGTTTTATCCTTATAGATTACCGGCTTTATCAGCTTTTGTCTGATGAGTGAATCTACAATGCAGAAATCAGCGTTATCTTTTTTCAGAAGTTCGTTTAATGTATCTTCCCTCAGAGGATGTACAGCAGTAATATTCAGGATATCCTCATAGATATTACCTGTATATCCAGTGCCGGTACCTTCAAACCCGGTCAGCAATTCAGTCCGGATCTTCAGATTATTGAAAATTTGCCAGGCAATATTCAGCTCTTCCGTATCCGGCGGCTTTACAGTTTTATCTGACGGAGGCCTGGTAGGTATTGCCAGGTATGATTTGGAAGGATTTATCTGTTTTACGAGTCTGGCCACTCCGGAAAAATTCCTGACCGTATCATTAATCCCTTTGATGATCATGGTTTCAGTGTTCAGTTTTCCGGTGTACCCTCCGGCAAACAGAATAATATTTTCAATATGTTTTTCAAATTCCAGGTCCGGGGAAGGCTTGTTTATTTTTTGCCAGGTGATATTATCTGCAGCATCCATTTTCAGTGAGACCCAGTCGGCAAGTGAAAGGTCATTTCTGACTGATTCATCAAAGAGTATTGAAGCATTCGAAATAACAGCTATCGGGATTCCTGTTTTCTTAAGCAGTTTTATTGAATTCCCAAGGTTATTATCCAATGTTGGTTCTCCGTTTGAAACAAATGTCAGATAATCGGGATAATCATTTTTATTCAGCCGCTCAAGATGCCGGGAGACTTCTTTATAGATGAGTTCAGGTTTATAAAAAGAATCGCGCCGTATACTTTTAACTCTTGTTCTCCCGACCTGGCAATAAATACAACCATAGGAACAGGTTTTGGGAGATATTATATTGTTTATTCCAAGACTTTTACCCAGCCTTCTTGATGGAATGGGGCCGAAACTTATCATCTTATATTATTGTAAACTAATGTATTATATTATTAAATAACGCAGGGTTGAATACAACAAAGCTCTCTTTGTCAACTCCAAGCAGTTCAGCCATTACGTCGCATTTGACCATAAGAAGGAAAAAGATCCTTTTGTCATTCAGGGGAAGCAAGCCTTCAAGATTGCCCTGACCTTTGGAAATGATGATATCGGCTTTACTGAAATATTGCTGAAACTGCCTGCTTGATTCAGAAGGAACAGTGGAAGGTGCATCAAATCCGTTTGAAATTACATTGGCTACCTTGTTCATACCCGTGTATTCTGCATCTTCCATTGTAGCATCGTTTATTATCGGACCTCCCCGTACAACATATGTAAGGTTCCTGTGGTTAATTGTCCGGATAAAAAGCTTGTCAAAAACTATTTCTCCTGCATTGTCTCCCAGATACAATACACTGTCTGATGTCTGTAATTTGTGCTTTAACTGGATTGAATGATCAATTGCCAGTTCAGTCCTGAGCGCTTTATCTATTGTTGTTTTAAGATTGAAATTATCATTTGCTGCAAAATCGATAATATTTCCTGCAATTGACAGCTTTAATGCAACATTGAAAGGATCATTTGACAGATTTATGATCTCTTCCAGATCTGAAGCCATATTTAAAGCCTGGTCGTTGTTTTCCTTTTTTTCAATCCGGTAAGGATCCGGATTTGAAGTATAACCACGCAGAATAGTGTGGAGTTCTCTTGAAAAGAGGGGGCCGGAGAAACTGTTTCTGCTATTCTGGTAAAGGTTTATCATATCATTTGTAAAGCATTGTTTTGCTTCATTTGAAATATTCTCTTTTACAAGCAATTTTTCAAAAGCTCTTACAAAACAATAAAAACAGCGATAATCAGAAATCATTAACAACTAGTATCAGGTTAAACTTATTATGTCGCTAAATATTAGTTGGCAGTTGGCAAATGGCAGTTGGCAAATGGCAGTTGGCAATTATCCTTTTACTTTTTGCCCACTGCCTACTGCCTACTGCCACCTTTTATATTCCGTCAAAATTGAGTTTACACAACACTAATTAATGGTCGCAATAATTTGCTCCTGCAGTCAGTGAATCGTTGATAAGGTCTTTTGCCAGCTCGGAAGGTTCTTTAATAGGTGCTCCGACAAAGACATTTATCTTCTGTTGATTGAAGAGACTTATAGCTCTCTGCCCCATACCTCCCGCAATTACATCTGTTACCCCTTTTTCGGCAAGCCACCCTGGCAGTAATCCCGGTTCATGGGGTGGTGGTGTAATCAGTTTCTGGCTGATTACTTCCTTATTTTCAGTTTCAATTATCGCAAATTGCTGACAATGACCGAAATGTGTACACAATATCCCGTTATCCAACGGAATAGCAATAAGTTTTTTCTTCATAATATAATTTTGATTTTCATGGTATGATGGAACCGCACATGATTGACTTCGTCGAACTCGCTTCGCTCGGTTGAAAATTATATATTTATCGTGTTTATGATTGTGGTCAATCATGTGGGTTTCATATTATTTATTATTCGTTGATTGTTTATTTCTGCGAACCTCTTTGATTGCGTTTCCCTTTTCCTGTTTCTCCACCCGATTTAGAGCGTTTTCCAAGGCCTCTGCCTCTTCCGGCAGAATCCTCATTAGTTTGTTTTTTCCCGCAGCGTCCGAGGCCGCGGCCTGTTCCTGAACCCCTTCCTGTGGGGCCTGTTCCGTCCATACGTGGCATACTCTTAGTTATTTTTAGTTAAACATTCTTATTATTTCATTTACTGTTTTTTCAGTGTCCTTTATGACTACCATCTGGATTTTAAGGCTGTCGAGGATCGACTTGATCTTCATACCGAATTCACCGGATATTATTTTCTGAACATCGCGTGATGCTACAAGCTGAACCGATGCCGGTCCTGCTCCTTCTCTTGCATCTTTATTAGGGTTTGGTATGAATTCGGTGCTTTTGGTTTCGGTGTCGTAAATGACAAAATATGAACATCGCCCGAAGCGTTCGTCGAGTTTGTCATCGAGACGGTTTCCTTTACTGGTGATTGCTACTTTCATAGGATTTGATTTTGTTTTGGTATATCATTTTAAATTATCAATATCGGCATTGATGGTATTTTGACTTTTGCACAGGGGGCAAAGGATCTTTTTTACCTGTTTATCAGGGTTGTTGAAATAACATCCGCATATTTCGCAGGAATACCATTCGCTATCGAAATATATCTTGCCTCCCTCGATGATGATTTGTTTCCCGATTACCAGGGCTTCAGCAATTTTCCTTCTTGCCCTGGAATAGATCCGTGTGAGTGTGGGTCTTGAGACTGCCATCATTGAAGCAGCCTGGGTGTGATTAAGCATTTCGTGGTCACAAAGCCGTAACGCTTCATATTCCTCGAGGTGCAGGAAGACAGTTTCAGGTTTCACTGAATTCTTCACTGTGCCATACGGTTTTAGTCCGGAAATAACCGGAGGGTTGCTTATCTTCCTTAATCTGAGTGGCCTTGGTGACATGAATTATGAGCAATAGTTCACTACAAAGATAGTGAACAATTGCTCATAATTCAAAGATATTTGTCATATATTTATGAGTGCCGGAGGTTTTTCAGTCTGCAGCGGGGCGTTTTGCAATGAGCAGGAACAGCTCAAAGTGCCGGGATTCTGTCTCTGTGACTTGTTTATTCATTGTAAAGCAATGTTTTACAGAGATGTCTGTAAATCCCGGAAGTATTAAGGTTTTGGAAAGTTCTTCCGGATCAAACCCCAGGTGCCCGGTGAATCCTTTTCCGTGAAATGAGCCATCTTCGGGGTAGAGATCGGCGATTGCCAGGTATCCGCCGGGATTCAGGATATTGTAGAATTTATTTATGATATATTTTGTGTCAGGTATATGATGGAGCACCATTTGGGTTATCAGCAGGTCAAATTTTTCGCCTTCCCATTCATCGTTCTCAAGGTCAAAAAAGAGGGCATGCACGTTATCAGACCGGGATGCCAGGATTTTCTCTTCGATTTTTCGTATCATTTCACGGGAGTTATCCATCATTGTGATTTCTTTCACATGGTCTTTGAGGATAAATCCGGTAATTCCTGTACCGGCGCCAAATTCAAGTGCTGACATTGAGCGGGATAGAAGTATCCTTTCAGAGATCTGTTCAGCGACTGCTTCCGAACGTTCAAAACGTAAGGGATTCAGGTCCCACGTTTCGGCTTTTATATCAAATTCGTTCATGAAAAAAAATTAAAACTCTGTGGACCTCTGTGACTCCTCTGTGGGCCTCTGTGTAACAAAAACATCTTAAAAAATTACACAGAGTCCGAGTACTCGGGACAGAGAAGCACAGAGAGGCACAGAGAAAGAAATGATGGTTTTATTTCTTCAGTACTGTTTTCAGTACCTTCTCCTTGTCAAGTTTTTTGGTGCAGAAGAACCAGTCGTAGCATTTCATTTCATCCTTGCTTTCCATGCGTTGTTTTGCAACGCCGCATGAACCTGCAGTTGGAACGATTACATCGTCGCCCGGCTGCCAGTCGGCAGGAAGCGCAACTGAGAATGCATCAGCAGTCTGCAGTCCGATCACCACCCTGTAGAGTTCCTGGAAATTGCGGCCAAGGCTCAGCGGATAATAAACGATAGTACGGATGATACCTTTAGGGTCAATAAAGAATACTGCCCTTACAGCTTTTGTTGAGCTTTCACCCGGCTGAAGCATGCCATAAGTTTTGGCTACTTCCATAGTAATATCCTCGATAAGAGGGAAAGTGACCTCAACGTTCTTCATGCCTTTGTATTCAATTTTCTCCTTGATAGTGCGGAGCCATGCGATATGGCTGTAGAGGCCGTCCACAGAGAGGCCTACCAGTTTACAGTTTGCTTCGTTGAACTGTTTTTCCATTGAAGCAAAAGTCATGAATTCAGATGTGCAGACGGGGGTAAAGTCGGCCGGGTGGCTGAAAAGTATTACCCAGCTTCCGCTGTAGTCAGCAGGGAAATTTATCTCACCTTGTGTTGTAACTGCCTTGAATACAGGCGCTTTGTCGCCGATGCGAGGCATTGTAAAAGTTTTCTCTTCCATTGGTTTAAGTATTTAGTTATTATTAGTTTAAAAATTAAGAGTTGCTTGTTGCTGGTTGCTTGTTGCTTGTTGCTGGTTGCTGGTTACTTTCTGCGAGCGAGCATCAACTCCAGATCTTCTTTCAGTGCTGCCAGGTCTTCTTCATGTTCTACTTCATCGGTGATGATCTGAAGTATAATATTATAGGTTACCGGGTCTGCCTCGCGGGTGATATCCATCAATTTGTTATAAGTTCTGATTGCGCACTGTTCACCCTTGATGTTCTGATCCAGAATAACTTCTACGTAAGGATCTTCAGGGGCATCATAGCCGCAATTGGTTATTTTTGACCACTTATCAGGGGAAAGCACGGGTGTGCCTCCGAGCTGAACGATTCTTGTGACCAGTAATTCAGCATGAGCAAGCTCTTCTGTTGCATGAAGTGTAAGTTCAGCGGTCACGGCGTCTTTCATCGGGCCTTTAACGACTTTAGACCCTATCCAATACTGGTAATAGGCCAGCCATTCATCGGCCAGCGCTTTGTTCAGGAGGTCGAGTAGCTTATCGACGTCCATTTTTACGATTGATCTTCCAATTTCTGCCATAGTTAATTGATTTAAAGTGTTAAACTTTGAATTTTATTCCCAGACCTTTTGCCACATCCATGGCGAGTCCTTTATCAGCCTTGTGGAAGTGTTTCAGCTGGCGCATGAGTATCTCATTCTTTTTCGGACCTGAGACTCCTTTGAGAGCGCCAACAAGGTTACTGACGGTATTTTTTCTTTCCTTGTCGGACATCACTTTCCTGAAGAGATTTCCGGGTTGTGTGTAATGATCATCGTTTTCATTGCGATCATAATAGTCAGCAACATTTGAGTCAAGTTTCATCGGAGCTTCCTTATAGCTCTTATCAGCTTCAATATCATCGAAGCTGTTCGGGAAATAGTTTTCGCCAGCTCCGCCATTTCCGTCAACGCTCATAAAACCGTCTCTCTGATGATGGTGAACCGGAACAACCGGTCTGTTCACCGGCAGCTGTTCGTAATTTGCGCCGAGCCTGTATCTGTGGGCATCGGGGTAAGCCAGGATACGGCCCTGGAGCAGTTTATCAGGCGAGAGGCCTATGCCATCTACTGTATGTGCAGGAGCAAATGCTGCCTGTTCAACATCAGCGTAATAGTTCGCCGGGATTTCATTCAGTTCCAATATGCCTGCCTCAATGAGCGGATATTCTTTATGCGGCCATACTTTGGTAATATCGAAAGGATTCCATTTGAATATTTTGGCCTGTTCTTCAGTCATTACCTGGATTTTAAGAGACCATTTCGGGAATTTTTTCTTCTCAATGGCTTCCACCAGGTCTCTCTGGGAATAGTCGGGATCTTTCTTCAGATCATCAGCCTGGGGACCGGTAAGGGTTTTGATACCCTGCATCGATTTGAAATGGAATTTCACCCATACTCTTTTGTTTTGTTTATTGATCATTGAGAAAGTATGGCTGCCATAGCCGTTCATGAAGCGGTATCCGTCGGGTGTTCCCCTGTCGCTGAACAGTATCATAACCTGGTGAAGGCTTTCCGGGTTGAGGCTCCAGAAGTCCCACATCATTGCAGGGCTTTTAAGGTTAGTTTTAGGATCCCGTTTTTGAGTATGGACGAAGTCAGGGAATTTTTTTGCATCCTTGATAAAGAACACCGGAGTGTTGTTACCTACCAGGTCCCAGTTGCCGTCCTGGGTATAGAATTTAACCGCGAAACCCCTGGGATCTCTTTCTGTATCGGCGCTTCCCTTTTCGCCTCCGACTGTTGAAAAGCGGACAAGGACCCTGCATTTATTGCCGACTTTGGAAAAGAGCTTTGCTTTTGTGAATTTTGTTATGTTGCCAGTTACGGTGAATGTACCGTAAGCCCCTGTTCCTTTTGCATGTACTACACGTTCTGGTATTCTTTCCCGGTTAAAGTGGGCCAGTTTTTCGTGCAGGTAGTAATCCTGAAGCAGAACAGGTCCTCTCGGACCGACGGTCATGCTGTCTTCGTTCTCGAAGTACGGCCTGCCCGAAGTTGTGGTCAGTTTTTTCTTTTTCATTTGATCAGGATTTGGTTATTTTTCTGGTTTCTTCTTTGAATCTTCCTGTTATATGTACTTTAAAATCTTCGATGGTGAAGTCGGGTATTTTTTTCTTTTTGAAATAATCACTGAGGATTTTATTGAGTTCATCGTCGTAATAGTCTTCGATACGTTCTGAGTCAGCGCAATAAAGGTGATGGTGTTTTTCTTTCACGGCATCATAGCGCATTGTGTCGCCATCGGTTTTAACTCTTTTGATAATGCCTTTTTCAACGAATGTATCGAGGATTTTGTAGACTGTACCAAATGGGACGTGGGGGAAGTTAAGTCTTATGTAATCGACGATGGTTTCGGCAGAAGGGTGATTTTCGAGTCCGAGTATCACCTCCAGGACTGCGACTCTCTGGGGAGTTACCTTGAGATTATAATCCGAAAGGATTCGGATAACTTCTTTGTCAGCCATAAAGTTGGTTTTAATTTAAAAATCAAAGTTAAGTATTCTCAGATGATAATCATTCTCTTTTGATGATCATTCTCATTAGATAGTCATTCTCATTTGATAATAATACTCATATGATAGTCATTCTCATAAGATAGTCATTCTCATTAGATAGTCATTCTCCTTTGATAAACATTCTCAAATGATAGACATTCTCAAATGATAGTCATTCTCATATGATAGTCATTCTCCTTTGATAAACATTCTCAAATGATAGTCATTCTCATTTGATAGTCATTCACCTATGATAATCATTCTCAAATGATAATCAATCTCAAATGAGAATCATTCTCTCTTAAGAATGAGTAAAAATAAGAAAATTCCGATTCCCGGACAAAAAACAGAGAAAAATTGTGCAAAAAATGATTCAACAATCATAATTATCTGTAATCCTTGATACTACAGATCAGCAAAACATATCCACCTTCGTCGGCCCGGAGGGAATCGAACCCTCGACCCCATGATTAAGAGTCACGTGCTCTGCCAGCTGAGCTACGGGCCGTAAAAATCTGAACTGCCAAAATTACTATAAATTAGTACATGTTTCTATTATCAGGTGACAATTTAGTAACGGAAAACCCGAATTGAGGAATGGATAAAAGGGGGAAAACAATAAAGACTCTTCTCTGGCTTATTTTATTCGATAATGATCTTCAAGAATTCTTCTGAACATGCTTCCGGGGAGTATCTTCTTAACCACAAGAGCCAGCTTCTGCTCAAATGAACCAATGATATAATGCTGACGAGGGTTTTTTGATTCAACGATCTTCAGGATCTTCCTTGCAAGCACCTCCGGTTTCCATCCGCCGGCTTCATCTTTTTCAATGACGGCCAGTGTTTCCCGAAACTGATCGTGATACGGATCTTCAACTGATGAAAGAGCCAGAAATTTTCTCCGGTTGGCGGAATTGCTGGTGCAAAAGTCTCCCGGATTTACAACAATAACTTTAATTTTAAACCTGTTGACCTCCATCCTCAGCGCCTCGCTGAAACCTTCAATCGCAAACTTGCTCGCCGAATAGAATGCCTGGAATGGCAATCCTATCAGCCCTCCTATGGAACTGAAATTAATGATTGTCCCTCCTCCCTGGCTCCTCATAACAGGAAGGACCTGCCTTGTCAGATGAACCATTCCGTAGAAATTGGTCTCCATCTGGAGCCTGATATACTCCTCAGGAAGGGTTTCAACCGAACCTCCGGTATGCATCCCGGCATTGTTTATCAGCACATCAATCCTTCCCTCTTTTTCATAAATATATTTAACTGCTTCAGCGATGGATGGTAAATCCGTAAGGTCCATTTTAATTACATTCACGGATCCAGCCTGTGATGGTATATTTCTGACGGTTCCATATACTCTGTGTCCTGCTTCTGCAAGGATCCCGGCTGCAGCTTTGCCAAACCCTGAGGATATCCCGGTGATGAGAATTACCTTCTTCACCTAACTGAGTATTTTAAGTTCTTTTGCCGCCCTGGTGATCTTATCGATAGAAGTTTCAATCTGCTCCCTGGTGTGTGTAGCCATCAGTGAATACCTGATCAGGCAATCTTCTTTTGGTACTGCAGGTGAAACGACAGGATTTACAAAGATGCCTTCGCCAAGCAGTTTTTGAGTGAGTATAAGCGCCTTGATATCGTCGCGGATGAACAGGGGAATTATAGGAGTCACAGATTTCCCGGTATCAAAACCTGCTTCTTTGAACCCATTAAGTGCATAACGGGTGTTTTCCCAGAGACGCTCTATTCTTTCAGGTTCGCCGGTCATTATTTCGATTGCTGCAAGCACTGATGCTGCCGATGCAGGAGTCATGCTTGCACTGAAGATCAGGGAGCGCGAATTGTGCTTGATGAAATTAATTGTATCCTTGTCTGAGGCAATAAACCCTCCGAGCGAGGCAAGCGATTTGGAAAAAGTGCCCATAACAAGGTCAACCTTATCGGTGAGCCCGAAATGAGATGCGGTGCCTGAACCGTTTTTACCCAGTACTCCTATGGAATGTGCGTCGTCAACCATAACAGTAGCATTGTACTTTTCAGCCAGGGCAACCACCTCCGGTAATTTAACTATATCACCTTCCATCGAGAAGATGCCGTCAACAACAATCAGCTTCAGGCTGTCGGGAACACAGAGCTTCAGCTTGCTTTCAAGCGACTTCATGTCGTTGTGCTTGTACTTGAGCACCCTCGAAAACGAGAGCCTGCTCCCTTCAATAATCGATGCATGGTCCAGCTCATCCAGTAGTATATGGTCCTTCCGTCCGGTAAGTACAGAAACAACACCAAGGTTTACCTGGAAGCCTGTGCTGTAGCATAATGCTCCTTCTTTTCCGACAAGATCAGCCAGCCTCCTCTCCAGCTCAATGTGAATGTCCAGCGTGCCGTTGAGGAATCTCGATCCTGCACAGCCGGTTCCGTATTTGTCAATGGCTTTTTTTGCAGCCTCCTTGATCTTCGGATGGTTCGTTAATCCCAGATAACTGTTTGAGCCAAACATCAGGACATCCTTTCCGTCTATCTTTACAACAGTATCCTGATCTGATTCAATCTCCCTGAAATAGGGATAGATGCCGGCCGCCATAGCTCTCTGAGGGGCATCATACTTTGCTAGTCTTTCCTGCAGGATTCTCAAGGTGTGATGGTTTTTTTGACGGAGCTAATA
>JBFYPG010000118.1:0-3704 GCA_041303415.1 Bacteroidales bacterium | reverse complement strand
AGCTTGTGGAATGATTCCAGCTCTTTCATCAGCTGAGGCAGCATGAACCTGTACTCTCCCCTGAGATATACAACTCCCTTCTGGGCGCCGATTGCTTTGCCGGCAATTACCATTCCTCCGTAAACCTTATATGCTACCTTATCAAGTATTTCCCTGTCCTTGAAAGTTCCGGGTTCACCTTCATCAGCATTGCATACTATATATTTCTCAGAATCTTTAACAGCTGCAGTATACTTCCATTTCAATCCGGTAGGAAATCCTGCGCCTCCGCGTCCTTTCAGTCCTGAATCCAGCACCTGCTGAATAATATCGTCACGTTTCATTTTAAAGGCTTTTGTCAGAACCTCTTTCGGATCCACCTTCTCAAAAATGAGATCAACCTTGTTTAGTCCTCTTTTTTCCATGTCGTCAGGGTATTATTTCTTTTGCATATAACTCTTAATGATCTCAACTACCTTCTCCTGTGTAAGTTCGGTATAGGGTATTTCGTTTATAAGTATTGCAGGAGCTTTATGGCACCATCCTATGCAGTTGGTTTCAATAAGACTGAACTCCCTGTCGGGAGTAGTCTCGCCAACCCTGATCTTCAGCATCTCCTCAAGGGTCTGAATAATCTCGCCCTTGCCTTTCATTGAACATGTTATTGTTTTACAAACCCTGATCACATATTTGCCTCTCACCTGTGTGTCAAGGAAAGTGTAGAACGAAGCAGTCCCGTAAACTTCTGCTGCCGAGATATCAAGCTCTTTTGCCACCTCAACCATGGCTTCATCCGTGAGATAATTATGCTTCTCAACAATTCCCTGGAGAATTGGCATAAGACTCTCTCTTGTGCGGCCATGCTTAACGGTAAGCTCTTTCACAAGATTTCCTACTTGGTACATATCTATCTGATTTTTAATTAATTAGTTAATGATAATTCTATGAAAAAGTGCCTCTTTAAGGCGATGTGAATTTAATAACAATACTTTTTAAAAAAAACTTACAAAAGTCATGAATGCTAATTTGGAATGAATATAAAGAAAGGTACGATGGTACGATGGTACGATGGTACGATGGTACGATGGTACGACGGTATGACGGTACGACGGTACGACGGTACGACGGTACGACGGTACGATGGTACGATGGTACGATGGTACGACGGTACGACGGCGTGACGGTACGACTGCACGACTGCACGACTGCACGACTGCACGACCGCACGACTTTACTTCTGAGGTTCGACAGCTATTGTACTGAGAAGTGTTATGTTCTGAATGTTCGAATAATCATACTGGTAAAGGCCGTCGTCGCCTATCAGTACAAGAAGATCATCAATTGGAATGACATCCCATGCATTTATTGAAGGGTAGCTGTAGATAAGATTTGCTGATATGAGCCATGGGTTGGAGGCATTGTATATCTTCAGACCGGCATCACCGTTGCAGATAAATAGAAGATCTCCGTTTTTACCCAGTCCATGCGGATTCTTCAGAGCATAGGATGTCATCAGAACCGGATTATTCAGGTTTTTAATATTGATAACATCGAGCTGGTTGAGTGATCCGGCGCATGTGGTTCCCGTCCTGAGAGTTACAAATGCGAGAGTGTCATCAACCACCACCGGGTCGCAGCTCCGGATATGTGAGTAAGAAGAGAGACTGAGCGGATTATGAGGATTGGTGATATCGAAAATTAACATTCCGGTGGTTGTTCCCAGGAACATATTGTTTTCCGTAAGGAACATGGTTTCAATGCCCCACCCGGCATAGAATTCCGACAGCTTACCAGGATCCGTCTTTGCCGAAATATCATATAACGCTATATTACTGCCGTCTAGCAGGTAAAGAACATTATCCTTTATTCCGAACCTTGCCATTGATCCCCCGATCCCGACTCCGCCGCCGGAGACTCCCGAACCACCTGAGTTTAAACTTGCCGAATACGACATTGGCTTTATGCCATCCAGCTCATACCAAGGATAAATATCGGGAGGATTGTTAGTGACCCTTTCCCTTATCTTCTTCAGATCCCAGTCAACAACAACACCCTTTTCCTTATCAACCCCGGCCTGCGGGAAATCATTATCCACGGGAGGAACTGTGTATGGAAGCACATCCTTCACACGGCCAACTTCCTGTATATTATTGATATCCTGCACATCAACAGCCACAAGGTCAACATAGCTGTCGGTATACAGAGTATTACCTGAGATCGCCATATCCACTGCACCCGGCACATTTATAAATGCTTCCTTTACAGGCGATGACGGATCGCTGTTATTGAATATATGTATCCCCTTCAGCTCTTCAATAATAAATATGTAGTTATCCTTGAAATAAATCTTCCCCGGATTAGAAAGAGGAACATCCTCCTTTATCTGAACAGATTCCCTCAGATCGCTGTAGGTCATGTATATGGGTTCGTTGCCCTTGTATTCCCTGTAAGTTGAATCTTCACATGAAATCAGAAAAAACAAAGGAATTGAAAAGAAAACAATTGGAATGATTTTTGCTTTCATATGAGGTAGGTTTAGTTTCTTACCTGTAACAACGCAAAAATCATGCTAAACCCTGTAAACTTAAAACCTCTCTTTATGAAGAAACTTTCATTGATCATTACTGTCCTCATAATCAGTTTTATACAACTATATCCGCAGAAGGCAAAGGATGTAATCTACCTGAAAAACGGCAGTAAAATATTCGGAAAGCTGCTGGAAGCTGATTCATCAAAGTACAAATTCGAGACGTCCGACGGCAGTATCTTTATTTATGACCAGCATGAAGTGGACAAATTTTCAATTGAGACACCTGTTTCGCAGGTGAGAAAAGGTAAAAGCTTTATCTTCTCACTTGAGACGGGACTGCTTGTCGGTCCTCAGAATTCATCTTATCCTGCCCCCTTCAGCTTTGACTGCCAGGCAGGATACCTGTACAATAACAGGAAAACATCTGTAAGCATCGGCTCAGGGGTAGTGTTTATCGGGCGCCCCTTCACTCCCCTTCTTCTGGAACTGAGGCAGAATTTCAGTGAGAGCAGTACCAGTCCCTATATATTTACAAGAGCAGGCGGTATAATACCAATCGGCAGTTATACGCCCGACGAAATCAATGAATATCCCTATTATTATTCAGAATATAATACACCAAAAGACTATGCTGGCGGAGCCTCTTTCGCCCTTGGAACAGGCATCTCATGGGCTTACGAAGACTATGAGCTCAACCTGAGCTTTGCCTACAGGTATGCACATTACAGTTATAAAATGAAGGAATATAATACGGGAGATGTCACCTACAAGGAAAACCTTAACAGGCTGGAGCTTAAGATAGGATTCAGGTTTTAAATCCTGCAGTGTCAGCATATCCTCGGCAGCAGAACCCCTGACGGCATATCTAGTATGCGGGAACCACCTGCAGAAGTTTTAAGGATCACCATATTCTTATCCGATTCAGTTATCTCTCCGATTACCGCTGAATCTTTTCCCAGAGGATCAGATCTCAATCCACGCAGTATTTCTTTCTCAGCCCGTGCACTGGCAACGATCAGTAGTTTCCCTTCGTTTGCCAGGGTGAGCGGATCAAATCCCAGCATCTCGCAAACACCCCTGACGGGTTCATCAACAGGAACCGCGGATTCATTGATGATGATTCCCCTCCCTGTCATTCCGGCCAGCTCGTTAAGTACTCCGGCAAGGCCCCCCCTGGTAAGGTCGCGCATAAAAT
>JBFYPG010000117.1:0-14933 GCA_041303415.1 Bacteroidales bacterium | reverse complement strand
GGGCTACAGAAGTTTTCAAAATGCCGATACCCTTTTTAAAACATATGCCGGATACCTTGAACAGATAGTCCCTTTTATAAAACGCGGCTTGTCGGCTGCTATTTATACGCAGACCACTGATGTGGAGATCGAGTGCAACGGACTTTTAACTTATGACAGAAAAGTAGTGAAAGTGCCCGAGAAGAAGCTTAAGGACGCAGCCGGGAAAATGTATGAGGCAGGTGGAACAATAAAATTCAGGTAATAGACGAAAGACCGAAGACGGAAGACATTAAATATTATAGCTTCGGTCTTCGGTCTTCAAGCTTCGGTCTATTAAAAATGTTAGTTATCTTTGAAGGCTCAAAGAAAATTCTGAAATAATGGAGATTTTTCAAACACTGCTTGACTGGTATATGGCCAACCTGAATTATTTTACGGTTGCCCTCCTTATGATGATCGAGAGTACTTTTATGCCTCTGCCGTCGGAGCTGGTTGTGCCGTTTGCAGCATATAAAGCTGCACAGGGTGAGCTGAATGTCCTGCTTGTCATTCTTTTCGGGACTATAGGTGCACTGTGCGGATCACTGATCAATTATACACTTGCATATTATCTCGGACGTCCGCTGGTTTATAAATTTGCCGGCTCCAGGCTGGGAAGAGTGTTCCTGTTAACAAAAGAAAAAGTGGTTCACGCTGAGGAATACTTCATCCGAAATGGTAAAACATCAACCTTTATCGGACGTCTTGTACCGGGAGTACGGCATCTGATTTCAATACCTGCAGGCCTCTCAAAGATGAATCTGCGCGATTTTATGCTTTATACTTTTATCGGAGCAGGAATCTGGAATGTAATTCTTGCTGTGATAGGTTATTATGTTTATGAGATGCAGGACAAGATCATCCCGTATCTTGACGATATTATGATCGTTGTGGGAGCAGGCTTTGTGATCTATCTTGTGGCGAAATATCTGATCCAGAAGAAGAAAGCCGGAAAGGAATAAATCTGACCCTGGGCATGAATCTGGCCGGCTGCCAGAAAAAGAACAGCTGAAAAAGTGCTGTTAATTTATTAACAGTAAGGTTGTTATGCATATTTGTATATCTTTTTATTATCAGAATCTTCCTATAAATTCAATTGTCAGTTTATCCGTGTGTATAGGGAGGCTGCTTTTAAAATAATTTTCATAATTGAATCTCACTTCGGAGTAAAATTGCTTCTGTTCAAAACCAAAATTAATACCCAGGGTTAATCTGCTGGCATCAACCTCACTGTCGAAAATTGAATCTCCCATAAAGTCAATGCGGGCAACAGGTGTAACAAGGCTTATAATCCTATTGTCAATTTTAAAATTGTAATAAGAGTGAAGATAAAACCCGTCATCATGAATTCGATCTGAGATTGTATCCGTCCAGTTGCGTCGGATGTATTCCGACTCTATAAAAAATGAGCCGGAGGAATACCGTAATTCTGCTCCAACCAGTGCAAGATGATCTTTATACAGCGCTTCACCATAATATATGTTACCTGCAATCCGTAAACCCGATTCATGCCCTGCAACTATCCTTCCAACCAGGTTTGGTCGTTCAATCCATTGCGGATTGTTATTCCCCGTACCGTTGACAGCTCCAAATAAAATATCTACCGGGAACGACGGGTTGAATTTATAATCAAGGTAAAAACCGATATCCCGCATACCATCGTTTATATATTTGGCCAGGAATGAACGGTTTGCAAAAATATTCTCAGCAGGATTCCTCATGTAATCAGTGGAGAAGGGAATTTTCCTCTGGCCCAGGTATATATCAAAATTTTTCACGGGAGAAAACCTGACATAGGCATCGAGCATTTTCATTTTTCCCTCGTCTGAAAGGTCAATCTCTACCCTGTACGACATATAATCATTGATCATTCCTTTAGCCCCGAAGCGGGCGTTTCTGACCTCAAAACGAACCAATGAATTATTAAGGTCATATTCCACTTTGGTTTTCAGGATGCCGTCAAGGTCAGGAACAAATTCTGATTTAACCTTAACGGAATCCTGCGAGATCATCTGTGCCGAAAATGCACAGGCAATCAATAAGGCAGGCAGGTATTTTTTCTCCATCTCTATTTATCGCGGTTTACTGATTCAGGAGTGAAAGCCGGAACACAAACGGCAATATATTCTGCGCCGCCTATTACTGGTGTGCTGTATTGCACCCATTCGCCTTTGAAGGTCAAAACTGCTTCGCCTTCTGACACAAAAAATTCATCGGCAATGGTCTTGACTTTCAGTTTTCCCTTGAGGACCAGGGTATATTCATTGAAATCAGGGGTCTGTCCAGGTTCTTCCCATCCTTCGGGACTTTTCATCATTGCTATGCTTACTTCTGAGGTTGCGCTGTTGACGTTCCCGATATACTCCTTTATTATTTTCTCCCTGTTGCCTGCTGCTTTTACTACAGACGGGGTCTTTATCAATTTTGCCATTCTGTTTTTATATCTCTGCAAATGCCACTATATAGTTATGCCCGTATTTCTTTGCGCATTTCGGGCAATAAGTGAAATAGAAGTAGTATTTCTTTGCTGTCAGTTCCTTCGAAATAAGGTACCGGCTGAATTCATCCAGATACTTCGGTACTTGATTATAAGGCCCGTCAAAAACCTTAGTGATGAATGTGCCGGTAAACTTTACATTTTCAGCATCCGGAACCTCTTTGGTCACGCTCATATAAAGCTCGCTCTTCCAGGGTGAAGGGTCATATGCCAGTAACAGGAAATCCTTCATTTCGGGAGCAGCTCCTGAATCCTGTGCTTTTTTCCACATCCTGCCGATCACTTTTGCATACTGTGAAGGCAAAGGCATATGAAAGAATTGTTTGATACAGTCTTTTATGAATGGTTTGTTGACCCAGTTATGGGTGGCATGATCCCAGGGTTTTGGATCAAATTCCGGGCAGCATTCGGGGGTGTTGGAATGGTCGGTCATTTTATATAAGGTTTATGGTTTAATAGTTTAAAGTTTAACGGTTTAAGGTTTGATGGTTAAGCGGGTAATTGTAAAGTTACTGATTATCTGAATCGAGTGTTCTGGAAAGCCATTCTCTTGCGAGGAGCGGCCAGGTTGTTGCGGCCAGTCCCACAGGCCTCAGCCCGTATCCGTGTCCTCCCGAGGGCAGGTAATGAAGCTCAACAGGCAGCTTTGCATCTCTCAGCGCAGTAGTCATTACAAGGGCGCTGTTGCCGTATGTGTCGTCAGCGGTCTGAAAGATAAAGATCGGAGGAGTTTCATCAGTAATTTTCAGCTCGGGAGTGAGCGACCTGTTCTCTCCCTGGTCAAGATATGCGGGATAAATTAGCATGGCAAAAGCGGGCCGGCAGGATAGGCTGTCTGCTGCATCAACCGGTGAGTATGCTGCCTTATGAAACAGTGTGCTTGTCCTGGCGCTGAGGCTTCCACCTGCCGAGAATCCCATGATCCCCAGTTTTTCAGGATCGAGTTTCCATTTTGCAGCATTCTGTCTTACTATTCTCAGTGCCCGCTGAGCATCCTGAAGAGCTCCCTCTTTTTTTTCGGGAATACGGTATTGAAGGACAAAAGCAGAATACCCGATGGAGTTGAGCCAGGCAGCTATTTCGGTGCCTTCTTTATCCCATGCAAGTATCCTGTATCCTCCTCCGGGACAGACAATTACGCTGGCGCCATTACTGACTTCCGGATCAGCCGGCCACACTTCCATTAAAGGATTTGTAACTTCATCGTACCGGAAAACATCACCTTTGGTCTCAGTGTTGGCAACTGCAGGCTGTTTTTCCTTCAGCTCTCCAGGTACTTTTCCCGGCCATAAATAAATGACATCTTTCTTTTGTGCCAGGCAGCTGCCTGAAAGAAGGATCATTAGGGTAGCTAAAAGTTGTTTCATGTGAAATTTTATTTATTGGCCTCACTTACAAAAACCAGAACTTAAAATGAGACTGAAATCCTTTAACCGCAAAGGTCGCAAAGTTCCCACAAAGATCGCAAAGCAAGGATATAGAGGTTTATGTCTTTGCGTACTTTGCTTTTACTTAGCGTGCTTTGCGGTTTAAAGAATCTTTTTCCACAGTCTCGGAATTCGGGCAATAGGTTATTCCACTATCTCTGCATTATCAAATTTATGTGAGTTGTAGTTTACTCTTTCATGCCGGATCCTTTTTACGGTTCTGCCGCCGAAGAAGCCCCAGCCGCCGCTTCCCAGCAGGAATCCAAGGGCATACAAACCGCCGTTATTATTCGGGGCATACATGGCTATTTCGTCATTGAAGAGCATACCGATAAAGTCGAACGGAGCGATAAAACCATGCCACAACCCTCCGAAGAATCCGTATTCATGTCCGCTCAGGCACTGGTCAATGACCTCGCTTTTGGCGCATCCTGAAAGAAACACAACGACAAGTAAAAAGGATATCAGCAGAAGGTTTTTCTGATTTGCTAAAGTTTTCATTGTTAAGGTTTTGGTTTTAATCTTGATTAAGCATCAGAACAGATCCTGGTCAATGGCCTGGCCCGAATATTTTCTTTCGTGATCAATAAGCCATTTTTTCCTTTTCACTCCTCCGCTGTATCCGACAAGAGAGCCGTCAGACCCGATTACCCTGTGGCAGGGGATGACAATTGCGATCCTGTTTGATCCGTTAGCCTGCGCAACGGCCCTGACTGCTTCCGGATTATTGAGCGAATCTGCCTGTTTCTGGTATGATATTGTTGATCCGTACGGTATTTTTCTCAGTATGTGCCAGCACTCCTCCTGGAAATCAGTGCCCTTCGTAACAAGCGGAATGGAAAAGTCCTTTCTTTTTCCGTTAAAATATTCCTTAATCTGTCTCCTTAGCTTCCACAGGTTCCAGTTCAGTCCGCTTTTTACCGGTTCATCACAAAGCTCCGAAATCTCATTGAAGTCGTTAGCAGCAATCCTGCCTTCTGCAAACTCAAGAAGGCAGATCCCGGCTGATGATGCCGCAGCAATCATGTCGCCCAGGGGAGTTCCGATTGTGGTGGTTTTTATCATAATGTTATGCGGTCGTGCAGTCATGCAGTCATGCAGTCGTGCGGTCTGAATAGTATCAGTTTTTTCTGGAAAATCTGGAAGATGTTGATTTAATGTATTTTACGTTTCTGAAACGCAATGCTGCCCAGTCTTCATCAATTGCAACCATTCTTATTCCGTGAAAGCCAAGATCGTTCAGAATGTGCCATCCGTGGTCGCGCTCAAGTCCGTTGACATGAAGTTTTGAACTATTCCTGGGATAGCAGAACCAAAGTACCCCGTCGGCAGTGAGGTTATGCAATGCAAGGGGAGCAATAATGTTTACTTCGGAAACCGACTTTACAAAAACTATCATGAATTCATAAGGGCAGCGCTGATCTATCTCATTATCAATGATAACCCCGATGAGCTCCCTGGAAATTTCACGAAGGAACCTGGGTTCAGAGTTTATTACTGCAATTCTCCTGTAATCCTTGAAATTCAGCTTATCCAGCAGTTCTTTCATCCTGATGATTTGCATAAAAAAGCTAATTTAATAAAAAATTGACAAAAAGGATAAAAGATCGTACCTTTGTATTCTCGGAAAATGGGGTGCCTTAATATTTCGGGCTGAGATCAAACCCTTTGTACCTGATCCGGATAATGCCGGCGTAGGAAAAAGAAAACCGTATGATCAGCATTATTTGGCAGCCTCATTTCTGAAATGATTTTAATTATTCTATCGAAATGAGAAGAGTGATTTGTTTGCTGCTACTGCCCGGATTTATTTCCCTGTCTGCCATTACTCCTGAAGGCAGTTCCGTGATAAGAGGCAGTGTAACCGGCAGGGACGGAAATCCGCTGGCGGGCACCACTGTTACGATATCAGGAACCTTTCTCGGAACCTATGCTTCAGCCGATGGCGCATACAGGTTCTCTAACCTTACTGACGGACAGTACTCAATCCGTTTCTCATTTACCGGCTTTGAAAGCCAGGTTCACCATATTGACCTTAAGGGAGAATCTGTGCTGGATATCGTCCTTGAGGAGAAGGCTCTGATGACTGAAGAGGTCGTAATAGAATCAACAAGAGCGGCAACCAATACTCCGATGGCCTTCTCAGATATTGACGCGTCAGTCATCAGCAAGCAGAACTCCGGGCAGGACCTGCCTTTCCTGCTGAGCCTTACACCGTCACTTGTGGAAACATCTGAGGCCGGTAATGGCATCGGTTATACGAATCTCAGGATCAGGGGCTCCGATGCCAGCAGGATAAACGTTACAATAGATGGTATCCCTCTGAACGATCCTGAATCACAGCAGGTATTCTGGGTCGACCTGCCCGACCTGGCATCATCAATTGACAATATACAGGTTCAGAGGGGGGTGGGCACTTCTTCCAACGGAGCCGGTGCCTTTGGCGCATCTGTTAATATTCAGACTAAAGGAGTTCATAATGAACCCTTTGCCGAAATAAATTCATCAGCGGGCTCTTTCATGACCTTCAGGAACAGCCTGGCTGCCGGAACAGGTCTGCTTGCCGGCAGGTTTGCCTTCCAGATGCGCTATTCTGATATAAGAAGCGAGGGTTATATTGACCGTACAGGATCTGAACACCAGTCAGCATATTTCAGCGGCGTGTTCCGGACTGCCCGGTCGCTGCTGAAGGCAAATATTATTTATGGCAAAGAACATACCGGGATAGGGTGGTGGGGCGTGCCTGAGGATATACTCGAAAGTGATTATGAAATTTACAGGACATTTAATCCGGCCGGAATGTACGAGACAACACCAGGTTCTTATGATTTTTATGATAATGAGAGCGATAATTACGTTCAGACCCATTACCAGCTGATACACAGCCTGAGAATCAATAAAAACCTCAATCTCAATTCAGCATTTCATTATACAAAAGGCAAAGGATATTATGAAGAATACAAGGAAGACAGAGATTTGGAAGAATATGGTCTTCAGTTTGTTACAATAGGAGGAACAGAGATCACGGAATCTGACCTTATCAGAAGAAAATGGATGGCGAATGATTTCTACGGCCTTGTCTGGTCGCTGAATTACAGGAAGCAGAAGATCGAAGCAACTGCCGGAGGGGGTATGAACCTTTACGATGGCGATCATTTCGGAAGGATAATCTGGATGCAGTATCCGGGCAATGCGCCAAAGGATTATCAGTGGTATCTTAATCAGGGAATTAAAGGTGAAGCCAGTATCTATGGGAAGGTTAATTACTCATTGTCACCAGAAACATCATTATTTACCGATCTTCAGTACAGGTATATCATGTATGAAATGTCAGGTATTGATGATGATCTGAAGGATATCTCACAGCAACACACTTTTCACTTCTTTAATCCAAAGGCAGGCCTCTTCTTTTCACTTACCCCGGACCAGGATGCCTTTGTTTCGTTCTCGGTCGCCAACCGTGAACCGACACGCACCGACTTCAAGGAGGCATCGGGCGATCCCGGTGCAACTCCGGAGAGTGAAACTTTGTACGATGCTGAGGCAGGCTACACAATAAGATCCCGGAAATACACCGCTGAGGTTAACCTTTACGGCATGTTTTATAAAGATCAGCTTGTGCCTACCGGAGAACTCAGCAATACGGGGTATTCAATAATGACAAACGTTGAAAACAGCTACAGGATAGGAGCCGAGCTTGGTGCCGGACTGCAACCCTTCAGCTTCCTCGAGTGGAATCTCAATGCTGCCCTGAGCAGGAACAAAATCAAGGATTTCGTTGAGTATTATATTGATTACAACACAAGTGACTGGTCGGAAGAATATAGAAGCAAAAGCCTGGGGAATACAGATATTGCGTATTCACCTTCCTTCACCGGATCAAGTGATATGAACTTCAGGATACTGAAAAACCTTGAAGTGCATTTAATCAGCAAATTCGTGGGTAAACAGTATTTCGATAATACCATGAGCAGTGAAAGGATGCTTGATCCGTATTTCGTAAATAACCTTCGTATTGATTTTGAGCCGGCTGTTCCGAAAATAAAAAATGCCCGGTTTCAGCTTCTGATTAATAATATTTTCAACAGCCTTTATGAAAGCAATGCCTACGGCGGCAACTGGTACGAGGACGGAGCAGAGAAGACCTGGGCATATTATTTCCCTCAGGCAGGAATAAACTTTATGGTGAGAATAGGATTGACGTTTTGAAAGAGACACGACGCACGACACACGAAATAACTCACCCCTGACCCCTCCCAATGCAATACTTCAGAATAGATAGAACAGTTTTCAATGAAACAACCCCCTTTCTAATTTCCCCCAAGGGGGAAAGGAGAAGAAGCGCCTTCCCCCTTGGGGGAAGGATGGGAAGGGGGTTGAGATATAAGAAACAAATAGCATTAAAACTGTATTGAGAAAATTCAATCAGTTACCTTTAATGTGAAGAAATATTCACCTGGAGAGCAACCCGCAACATGCAAATTACTAACTGGATATCAGACAATCACATTGAAGTTTTCGGCGCAGTGACCGGGATAATATATGTATTTCTTGAGATCAGGCAGAACATCTGGTTATGGCCGGTAGGAATTGTAACATCAGCAGTTTACATCTGGGTATTCTTCACAAGCAAGTTTTATGCTGACATGAGTCTGCAGGGCTATTACCTCGTGATCAGCGTGCTGGGGTGGTACTGGTGGGTAAGCGGCGACAGGCGACAGGCGACAGGCGACAGGCAGGAAGAGGAGAGGGGGAGAAGGGGTGAGGGGGAGATAGGGAGAAAAAGTGGGAGTGAGAGTGAGAGCGGTAGACTCAGGGTGACAAGAATAAATGTAAAAACTACACTTATTCTTACGGCGATTTTTATCGTTCTGATCGCTGTCATGTACCTGGTACTTGACAGGCTCACTGATTCTCCGGTACCTTTTTGGGATTCCCTTATAACCACTCTGTCGATTATTGCCACATGGATGCTGGCGAGGAAGATCTATGAGCACTGGTACCTGTGGCTTATAGTGAATTTGGTATCGGCGATCCTGTTCTTTACCAGGGGATTGTACCCGACTTTCATTTTATATGTGGTATATGGCATAATGTCATTTTCAGGACTCAGGGTCTGGAAAAAGGATATCGTTTCGAAATAAAAATCCTATCTTTATTGCAATCTGAATTGATAAGGCTTAATTGATATCTTTTATGTCAGGAAACAGATCCGGGTTGACGGCCATACTGGTAATTGCAGTTTCACTTTTCAGCAGCTGCGGATCGCCCGATACGGAATCAGCAGCCGAATCTGGAAGGAAACCGGTCATCAGTCCCGACTATACCGATGTTACCATCCCTCCCAATATTGCCCCGATGAATTTTTCGATCAGTGAAGAGGCGAATTCGTTTAATGTGATTGTCGTCTCTTCAGGATCCGGAAATCAGGTCAAAATCAAATCCCGCAATGGGAAAATAAAGTTCAGTGAGCACTCCTGGAAAAAACTCCTTAGTGATGCGAAAGGGGGAAAGATAGAACTCTCTGTTTTTACTCAAAAAAAGGGGGAGAAAACGGCGAAAAAGTACGATCCATTTTTTATGAATGTCTCAGAAGATCCGATCGATCCGTATCTGGCATACCGTGTAATCTACCCTGGTTATTACAGTTGGTCGCATTTGAAACTGATGCAGCGCTCAATCGAAAGCTTTTCGGAGCGCCTGCTTTTCGACAACCAGATCATGGAAAAAAATTGTGTCAACTGCCACTCTTTCAATAACAACAGCGCCGACCGGTTCATGATCCATGTAAGAGGTTCGCTGGGAGGTACTTATATAGCAGATCACGGAAAGATAACGAAAGTGGATCCGAAAATTGATGCTATGCCGGGAGGGGCCACCTATCCGTCATGGCATCCTGGAGGCAGGTTCATGGCCTTCTCATCAAACCAGGTTAGGCAAAGCTTCTATTCAGTGCCTGAAAAAAATATCGAGGTATTTGATTTGGTTTCATCAATCATCTGCTACGACAGGGAAGCGAACGAGGTTATCTGTGTAAATAACAGTGATACAACAAAATACCTTGAAACTTTCCCTTCATGGGCGCCTGACGGGAAACAGCTATATTACTGCAGGGCGGTGCAATATATTTCAGATACCGACCCCCAGATGGAACAGATAATGAAAACCCGTTACGATCTTGTGAGAAGGGCATTTGATCCTGAAACAAGAGCATTCGGAGAGCCGGAAGTAGTATTCAATGCATCGGCTGCAGGCAAAAGCGTCTCCTTCCCGAGGGTCTCGCCTGACGGAAAGTTCCTGGTTGTTACCCTTTCGGATTACGGCACATTCCCGATCTGGCACAGAGAGGCCGATCTGTGGATGATAGATCTTCAGACCGGTGCAGCTGAAAGGATGGCAGTTAACAGTGATGAACCTGAAAGCTACCATACATGGTCGCTCAACAGCAGGTGGCTTGTTTTCAGCAGCAGGCGCCTTGACGGCAGAAGCGGCAGGCCATATTTTGTCCATATCGACTCACAGGGCAGGCAGGGCAAGGAGTTTGTTTTGCCCCAGAAAGATCCTGATCACTACGACAAAATGCTGGAATCCTTTAATATACCCGAATTTGTAGACGGCCAGATAAGGCTGACACCCCGTGATTTTGCAGCAGTATCGGGCAGTGAGACACTAAAAGCCAGAGCAGCGGATCCGGCTTCACTTAAAACAGATAAAACAATAAAACAGAATTATCAGAATGAGAGACCAATCCATGAATAAGAGGCATGAATAAAAAAACAGGCAATAGAAGTTTTTACATATACCCGGGAATATTCTTTTTACTGACGTTCGGGTTCTTCTCTGTTGCCGCCAATTATGTCCTCTACTTCCAGGAAACGAGACACCTCTTCATTTTTTCCGGTGACTATTTAAATCAGTATCTGCAGAGACCGGGAGCCCCGCTGGAATATATTGCAAGGTTCCTTACCCAGTTCTATGCTTCCAGGGTAACAGGGTCCCTGATTGTGGCGCTTATCCTCACCCTGCCAGCCCTTATTCTTTACAGGATCAGCAAAAGAACCAAAGCTGACAATCCTTTCTCTGGAGTGCTTGCACTCATTCCGGGTTTTCTCCTGATCATCATGCAGGCTAATTACTACCACATGATGGAATATAACCTTGGATACATTGTTGTTTTGCTTTGCTACCTGTTACAGACTTCAGGATGGAAGTACAGCAACATATTGATAATTATTCTGTTCCCCCTGCTATATTATCTCACCGGCGGATATGCATTGATTTTTCTGGCTCTTTACATAATCCATATGCTTGCCAACGCAGAAGGAAGCAAAAAAATCATATTTCCCCTGCTGATCCTTCTGACAGCCGGAGCTTCATTCCTGGTATTCTGGAGACTTATATTCCTTCAGCCTGTCCAGCTGTTAGTGCTGTCACCTCTTCCGATGCTCGAGAACAGGTATTATATCGCAGTTTTTGTTGTTCTTACACTATATATTATATGTTATCCGGCGCTGTTCAAATATACAGGCCGGATAAAGCTTAATCTTGTAAAAAAGAAGCTCTTCCCTGCTATATCACTGGCGTTCGTTTTCCTTATAACAGTTTTTGCATTATACCGCGTATATAATCCCCAGAACTCCAGGGTAATTGAACTTGAGAAGCTGGTTTTCAGGGAGCAATGGTATAAGGCAATTCAGCTTCATGAAAAGAAGCCATCAAGAAACCTCATCGGCCAGTATTTCTACAACATCGCGCTTTCCGAGACCGGACAGCTCTGCGACAGGCTTTTTCATGGAAGCCAGAATTTCCTGGCAGGTTCTCTGGTGTTGCCATGGGGAGATATTCACCTTGACAGGGGTGGCTATTTCAATTACTCGATAGGGCTTATCAATGAAGCTCACAGGTGGGCGTATGAAGAGATGGTGGTTTACGGTTACCGGCCCCAGAATATCAGGATACTGGCAAAAACGAGCCTGATAACCGGTAACTATGAGATGGCTCATAAATACCTTGATATTCTGAAGAAAACTGTTTTCTACAGGAAGTGGGCAAATGAATTTATAAAACTGGCAGATAATCCCTCTCTGATCGCTTCGCATCCTGAACTGGGAGAGAAGATGAAGCTTCTTCCGCCAAATAACTTTTTCATTCAGTTCAATGAACCGCAGAACAACCTGCCATTTATTCTTGAGGGTAACCCGGCCAATAAGAAAGCAATTGAATATTATCTTGCAGGCCTTCTGCTTACAAAGAAAGTTGAGATAGCGGTAAACAATATCAAAGATCTGAAGGCCTCCGGTTATGACCACATTCCGCGGCACCTGGAGGAGGCTGTCCTGATATATTATAACAGCACGAAGGAATTTCCCGATCTGGGAGGCCTCACTGTGAACCGGGAAACACTTGCCCGTTTTGACCAGTACTTTGCCGCATACGTCTCAGCCAGGCAAAACCCCGAGGAGGTATTCAGGGAAAAAATGAGGAAGCAATTCGAAGACACATTCTGGTATTATTTTCATTTTGAGTAGTATATTGTGAGTATCGGTTATGATTAATATTAATTTTTCGTTTCATTTTTTATAACCCCCATCCCAGCCTTCCCCCAAGGGGGCAGGAGCAGAAGCCTTTCCCCCTTTGGGGGAAACGGGGAAGGGGGTAATATTGCAAAAGCATAAGTAGTTGATTGTCAGGATTATGTATCAGTATTATTCTTTTTATTAATGTTAGGTATAAGTTATTTAATATTTATTTTTATTCCTGAATGAGTTCTGACCGCAGAAAATTTATAAAGGGACTGGTTGCCGGCAGCGCCGGGATAGCCCTGGGAGGAATAGCACCAGGTTCGTACTCGACACTCTTTCCTTCTACAGTAAGAACAGGAAACGATACATCACCGGTATTCCCGTTTTTCAGATTTGTCTCAGAATATAACATTGGCGAGTATCTGCCAAAGGACCAGGGGGGCAAATTTATCCAGATGGCTCTACTGAATTCAGAAGATGACCGGAAGATTACCGAATCTGTCCGGAGCGGCATCATTGAGAAAGTATATGGTGATCCGATCGGCTGGAGCCGCTTTGAGAAGACAGAGATCGAAAAGAGTGTCTGGCTGAACAGGTTCTATTTCCTGCCCTCATTTGCCAGGATGTATTATATTTCAGGAGACAGAAGCTATCTTGATGATATGATGAGAATCATCAGAAAATGGATAGCTGATAATCCCCGTATGCCCGACAGCCACAAAACCACATATAACTGGAGGGATATGCAGGCAGCCTGGAGATCGATTCATTTTTCATGGTGCTGGTATCTCGGTGAAAAAGGACTTACTGCTGAGGAAAAAACGCTGATCACAGATTCGCTGAAAGACCATGCACATATCCTTGCTACCGGCTTCGGACAGGCGAAGCTTAATGAGTTCAATCACCAGTCGCACGGTGCACTGGCCATGCTTTACCTGGGAATCCTCTTCCCCATGCTCGATGAGGCTGAAGAGCTCAGGAAGAAATCAATAATCATCCTGGATCATCATCTTGAAAAAGCATTTTATCGCGACGGAGGCAATGTTGAGCAGATGTTCGGTTACTACCCTTTTGAGGCTCATATCTTCAGGGACGCATACCTGCTCTGCAAGGCAAACGGAATAGAACCTCCGGCAAATTCTGTTGCGATGCTCCGCAAAATGTCACATTTTATCTGCTCGGTTTCCAGGCCCGACAATACCATGCCCCAGGTGAATGACTCTTTTGAGATGCCTGTCTTGACGATACTCGCAACAATAAATGAGATACCCGGAGAAGAGATTTCCGAATACAAAAATGACTCTGTCTTTTTCCCTGATACTCAGATAGCAGTCTTGAGAGACACGCCTTCATCCGGGTGGTATGTTCTTGCAAATCCTGCCTCTGTAATAGGCGCCCATGCCCATGCTGGGAGACTTGCATTCGAGTTGTGGTACGACAACAGGCCTGTGCTAGTCGACAGCGGTTGCTGTAATTATGACGACCCGGCACTGGTAAAATGGTACAGGACCAGCAGGGCTCACAATACAGTTATTATTGATGGCGTGAGTGATGCTGCCACTTCGACCGATACATTGTGGGTTGCAAGACGCGAGACAAAAAACAGGATCACAAAGTGGATGCCGGGAGAAGGGATATCATATCTTACAATGGTCTCCTCATCCGACGAAGCAACAAACTCATCGGTGAGATGGTCTCGTACAATCGCTCTTGTAAAAGACCGGTTTGCACTCATAAGCGATATCTTTGAAGCTGAGGGCGATCACAAATATGAGATTCTATTTCATTTCCCGCCTTCAGAAGTATCAGTGAATAAATCTCGCAAGTCGCTGATAATGAATTCAGAAACAATTATTGAGATACTTCCTGCCGACCCTTCGGTTATTCAAAACATAACCATTGATGATGGAATGGTAAGCAGGTCAGGTATCTCCCTCTCTGCTCGGGCACCGGTGTACACCATAAACGGAAAGAATGCCATTCAATCTGTCTTTGTGGTTGTGCCGCAAGGGAAGGGAAATACGCTGCCAAAAGTAAGTCTCAAACAGACAAAGAAGGAAAAAGTACTGACAGTCAGGGATGCAGAGGGGCTGGTAACAAGGTTAACCTTCAGTGGTGAGGAGGTAAGACTGATCTGAAATGGATACATCCCGGTGACAACCGCAGGATAGGTGACTCACTCGTTATGCCGCGAAGTGGCTGAATATGAATAACCCCCGGTGAAACCGGGGGCAAAAGGCTAAACCATGATGTCAAACCCTGAAAGGGTTTAATATTCACATGCCCCTCATATTCAGCTCCTTCAAAGCTGATAATGGATTGGCGGGTTTCATCCCCCGGTTCCACCCTAATCTTACATCACATCTCAATTTTAGTCAATTGCAGAAAGAGAGAAGGAGATCCCTCGCTGGCGCTCGGGATGACAGGTATGTAGTTGATTATCAGGAGGAAGAAGAGGCGATTCGC
>JBFYPG010000116.1:0-67535 GCA_041303415.1 Bacteroidales bacterium | reverse complement strand
AGAGTGCTCGCTCCCGCTCACACTCTCACTCTTTTTTAAGTCGGGGTGGCAGGATTCGAACCTGCGACCCTCTGGTCCCAAACCAGATGCGCTAACCGGGCTGCGCTACACCCCGCTTTGTCCTCCGAAGCTTTAGCGCAGGAGGACCTTTTGAATTGCGCCGCAAATATAACCAGATTTGTCAGAAACAAAAACTACTTTTTGATCCTCTGGCTTATTTTGCCTGTCTTCTTGTTCTTAAGAATGATCTTCACTGATCCGTCAGGCATAGTCTCCTCCTTGACGAAAATATGATCCTTGTCAAAATCCCTGATGCCTGAGATCTTCGGGGTTTTCTTATTACCGCGCCATTCCTTCAGCTTTATAGGCTCCCACTTCTTTGAAACAGCAGAACGGTAACAGGCATCCATGATCTCGTTCACAACATATCCGTCATAAAATGTTTCAGCAGGCTTGCTCTTTTTCTCGAAAGCATTGAACATATCGGTGAACATGTCTGTGTATCCAAGCTCAACCACTTCATCGCCAACAGGAAAGAGCCATCCTTTCTGCGACTCGGCTTTTTCTGCCACATAGCCTTTCTTCCCTCCTGCCGTGAACATTTCAAATCCTGTCCGGAGAAAATTGTTTACCCAGATAGTGCCTTCGGTACCCATAACCTCATCACGCAGGTCCATTCCTCCGCGGAAGGTCCAGCTCACTTCAAACTGGCCCACCGCACCGTTCTCGTATCTTACCAGCCCTACTGCATTATCCTCAGCCTCAATAGGTTTTACCAGCGTATCGGCCCAGCATATTGCTTCGACCGGTCTGATATTCTTTCCGATATAGTTACGGGCTATCTCAATGCAGTGGCAGCCCATATCCAGGAGAACACCGCCGCCTGACAGATCTTTTGTCCAGAACCAGTCGCTGTGCGGACCGGGATGTGTTTCGCGCGAACGAACCCATGTCACCTGCCCAACTGAACCGGCCTTGACAGAATTGAGCGCTTTCAGAGTCTTTGGAGGATAGACAAGGTCTTCGAGGTATCCGTTCATCACGCCAGCTTTCTCAACGAGATCAAGCATCTTCTTTGCTTCCTCAGCATTCCTGCCCAGCGGCTTGGTGCAGAGAACAGCTTTCTTTGCGGCTGCTGCCATTCTGACTGCCTCAAGATGAAGGTTATTCGGCAAACCTATAACAACAAGTTCAACCTCAGGATCATTGACAGCCTCCTTCATTGATGTGGTCCACCGGGGTATGCCATGTTTCTTTGCAAACGCTTTTCCCCTGGCGTCGTCTCTCGAATAGATCACAACCACACGGTCGCGGTTACGCTGACCGTGGAGTGAATAAGTGTAAAAATCGCCGATAAAACCGGCTCCGAGCATTGCTACTTTTGCCATAGTTACAGATTTATAGGTTTATGCAGATACAATTTCTATCAGGTTGTTTTCTCCTCAGTGCAATCAAAACATCTCAGGAAAAACTCTTTTTCCCGCTCAAGGTCCATGACCCATAATGCTATGTGGTCGAGATTCAGCATGGCAAAACAAATATAATAAGAACTGGGAATATTAAGTACAGGGTACAGGGTGCAGGGTACAGGGTACAGGGTACAGGGTACAGGTTCTGAGTGGAAACAATTATCTTTATTGTAAAATTTATTGTATGAACTTCCGTAAATGCATTTTTGTCATAGTCATATCGGCAGCAGCACTGTCATGTAAACAGGATATTAATTGCACCAGGATAATGGATGATATTGAAATCAGTTTTGATAAAGGCGATTTCACTCAGGTGGTTACACTGTCAGATTCACTTAAGATATACTGTCAGGATGAGTCAGCATCAATCCGCAAAGCTGATTCGCTGATCGACATCTCCACCAGGATAAGGCTTGATTTCAGCTTAAGCAGGGACGGGATAATTGAAAGAATTGAAAGAGCGGCGGGAGAGGTAAGCGATGAGGATATCAATGCCTGGGAAAACAAAAGATGGCTTGAGTACAGGGTTATCGATGGCCGGAAGAGATACTTCAACAGGGCTGCCTCAAACCTGATGTTGTTGAGAGGATTCTACGAAGGCAGTGAAGCCCGGCTTAAGTCAATCAGCGAAGATCCTGATATGATTTTAAGACTGAATCATACCGGTAAGATACTGAGAGCTTCAGTCCATGATTCAAAACCTGTTGTTCCGGCAGATATGATTATCACTTTTACCCTGACGGTGCAACCCGATGCTGTTCCTGGCGGGGAAACAATCCGCTGCTGGATACCATGGCCCAAAGGATCGCATCCCCGGCAGAAAGCCCCGGAACTAATTTCAGCATCAGAGCCGGGATATGTAATAGCTCCCGATTCAGCACTCCACCGCTCAATATATATGGAAAAACCGGCACGTGACGGAGAACCTGCAATTTTTCGGGTCAGATACAGGTATCAGTCTGCAGGACAGTATTTTAACTTAAACCAGATCAAAGTATTACCGTATGACAGATCATCTGATCTATTTAGAAAATATACTTCAGAACAGCTGCCTCAGATATGCTTCACTGAAAACGTCAGGAGGCTGGCTGATTCAATAACCGGCCCCGAGGGTGATCCCGTTGTGACAGTAAAGAAAATTTATATGTGGTTCAAGGAGAACATCCCCTGGACCGGGGCACTGGAATATTCAACGATGGCCAATATCCCTGAGTATGTTATTCAGAACCGCAGGGGTGATTGCGGGATGCAGACACTCCTGTTCATGTCGATGCTCAGGTACAAGGGCATTCCTGTCAGGTGGCAGAGCGGCTGGATGGTGCCTCCCGGTTCTGAAAATCTCCACGACTGGTGCGAGGTTTATTTTGAAGGAACCGGTTGGGTGCCTGCAGATGTTTCGTACGATCTCCAGGATTCAGGCATCCCCGGACTAAGGGAATTTTACCTTTCCGGCATAGACTCCTACAGGCTCATTGCCAATGACGGGATTGCAGGATCATTTATACCCGAAAAGAGATTTCTCAGAAGCGACCCTTATGACTTCCAGCGGGGAGAAGTTGAATGGAAAGGCGGGAACCTCTATTACGATCAGTGGGATTATGAGATGGAAATAGAGTACGTGAAATAGTGTTGCGGGGTGCGGGGTAGCGGACTAATCAAGTTTAACTTTTACTACTATTTTCCTTACAGGAGCATTTTCCCCGTCTTTCAGTCCCGGCCTGTGAAGGTCGCCCGGAAAAAAGATGAAAAACCTGTCAGGAGCAGCATTATAATTGCTGATGCTGTTCACCGTCATGAACATGATGTCGTTCGCCTCATTGTAAGATTCAAGGATTTCCTTCATTTCTGACTGCGGAGCTATTCCAATGAGTTCTTTGCCGCAAATGACATATTGTATATCCGCATATCTGATGTGTGATTCATAACGTGCATCCTCCTCATTTTTTGTCATGTATTCGCTTACAGGGGCATAGACATCACTGCCTGAAATTTCAAATCTTTTCACCTCCAGCTTTGCCAGGTCATTATCCCTGAGAAAAGCGAATGCCTTATCCCATCTCTCTTTATGCCTGAAATATGAGATGGCAAATTCCTTACGGTTTATTGAGGCATCGGGTTTTACCTGCCACCCGCCAAGCCATTCACCTTTTTCAAACCATTTATCAGTCTGCTTTGAATTCCATGCTGATGGATCAGTTGAACTCTTGCAACCCGAAATACCCAGAAAACTTAATAATACCATGATCTTTATAAATAGGTTTTTCATAATTGAATATTTCTTGCTATTAAGGAAAACTGTAGAATCAGACGCTAATTTATAAAAAAGCAGTGAAAATCTGAATGCCTGATAGTTCTATTTGTTTAAGTAATCGCCGATGTCTGAATAGCATTCCTTCCAGAAGTTATCCAAAGATGCCGGATCGATATCTTTCGTTGTTCTGATTTTTTTCCTTATGCCGTACATTGGACCGCTGACAAGATCCCGTCCGGTCATGAGCTCTCCCAGCACTTTTGCAACGCCTGACGGCCTTCTCATGAAAGGGGCCGCAATACGGTACAGGAACCTGAACCACCCTTTCTGCATCCTGTATATCGATGATACGAATATTCCGGGATCAAGGCTGAAACAGGTCACCCCGGCGTGCTGATATTTATCTGCAAGGTGCCTGCACATCAGCGTAAGAAAGAATTTTGAGTCACTATATGCTTTCAGTGATGAATAATCTTCTTTCTGCCTGCAGTAGTTCATATCGGTTTTAGCCAGCTTGTGAACCAGGGAGGTAATTGCGGCAATACAGATAGGGCATGAGTTTTTGTTTTCCTGAATAATAACCTCATTTATAAGCAGATGTGAAAGAAAGTTAACCTGGAATGTATATTCATGCCCATTCCCGGTAAGGGTGAAATCAGGCGGACTTAATACTCCTGCGTTATTTACAACATAGCTGATCTGATGATTCCTGCAGATCGTCCTGATAGTGGCCGCGGTCTTTTTCAGATCGTCAAAATCGGTCCGGTAAAGCCTGAATCTATCCTCATATCCATCTATCGTGAGGGGCTTCCTTCCTGTTGCAACAACAAACCAGTCTTTTCCCAGGAAGAGCCTGACAATTTCAAGACCAAGACCTGAAGTGCCTCCTGTAACAAGGATTACAGGTAAACCTGATTCAACTGTTAACGACATGCAATATGACTGTAAAATAACCGTTCAAACTTAATATAAAAGCATTTATCCAACTGAAACCAGGCTTGAAATATTCCACCTTTTTTTTTGAAAAGAGAAGCAAATGGAAGATATTTACAGCTTAGTATATGTCAGGTATCATTAAGCATTAACTTACCACGAAATGAAAAAGCTATTTCTTTTCCTTCTCTTCCTCACGGCGATCACGGTCGTTTATTCCCAGCGCACAAATGTATATCAAACAGGGGTTACGGCACAGCAAAACCTTAATGCAGTTGCCGGTCTGAAGCCTTATTCCGACGGAGCAATGGGATTCGACAACAGGTATGAAGGGATTAAAGGAACTCCCAGAATGTTTGATACGCTTCTTCCATCATACCTGCTTCTGAATGACAACGATATTTACATAAAATTTGATACCGATCTTGACCTGACCGGCAATGCAGTGTTGTATATTGATCCCAAAACAAAAACGCTGTTTGAGCTTCCGGCTGAAAGTGTGAAAGAGCTCATAATTGAGAACAGGGCCAATGAGCTGGTTTTCAGGTCTACTGCAGGCCTGAATTTTGAGAAACCTCTGAAGGAGGTACGGCTTTACCAGGCGCTTTTTGAAGGATCGGTCCTGTTTATTAAAGTTCCGGAAAAGAAATTTCTTGAAGCTGATTACAAAGGGGCATACAGTTCCGACAGGCGCTTCGATGAATACCTGGATGTCACGAAATACTATATGTCCGGATCTGACGGACTTCTTCACCAGGTACAGCTGAGCAGGAATTCTCTGATTAAGTTCCTCCCCGGCAAAAAAGAGCTTATTAACTCTTCTATGAGCAGGAAAACTTCAGAAAACAATGAGGATATGGTTATCAGTCTTTTAGAAAAATTGTAATACTATTCCTCTGGTTGCGGGGTGCGGGTTTTTACCATATTTTCTCCATCAGGAGGATATTCCGGAGCTCGTTTGAAGTAAGGTTCTCCCTTATCTCGCCGCCGTCAGCAACCGAGATATGCCCGGTCTCCTCCGACACAACAATGACCAGGGCGTCGGAGTTTTCCGACATTCCAATTGCGGCACGGTGCCGCATGCCGAAGCGTGTAGGTATAGTAAGCTGATCAGTCACGGGCAGCGGGCAGCGGGCTGCAAGTATCAGGTCATCCTCTATCAGAACGGCGCCGTCGTGCAACGGAGTGTTTTTGAAGAAGATCGTCTCGAGCAATTCCGCGCTGATCCTGGCTTTCAGTATTTCACCGCCTTCGGTGAACAGATCGAGCCTACCCTGCCTGGCAATAACAATTAGGCTTCCAATTTTTTTTGATGCCATCGACTCGGCGGCCCTGACGATCTGCTCGGCTATTATTGGTCCACCCGGCTCATCCTTGACGCCTGTTAAAAACCTTGTTATTGAGAACTTGCTGTTTTTCAGGTACCGGTTGCCCATTACGAGAAGAAACCGCCTCACCTCCTGCTGAAATACAACTATCAGTGCGATCACGCCAACTCCAATGACCTGTCCGAGCATTGAACTGACAAGTTGCATATTCAGCGCTTTCACGATCAGCCAGAAAAGGTAAATGAAAAATACTGCCAGGAATATGCTGAAAGCCGCGGTGCCTTTTATTATCCTGTACAGCTGAAACATGATCAGCGCAACGAGAACAATATCAATAACATCCAAAACTGTTACAGGAACAATCATCTTGCTTTTGTTACAAAATCCATAATCTTCTTTTTTTCATCGCGGGCTTTTATCATCTCAACAAGTCTTACTGCCTGTACTGCTTCCCTGACATCATGAACCCTCAATATGTCAGCGCCCTTCATCAATGCGATAGTATTAAGGACAGTTGTGCCGTTCAGAGCTTCATCAGGACTGACGCCAAGCGTCTTCCATACCATTGATTTCCTTGATAATCCCGCCAGCAGGGGCAATCCGGTTATTGAAAAATCACCCAGACGGTCAAGCAGCTCATAGTTATGTTTTACTGTCTTACCGAATCCGAATCCCGGGTCGATTATCACATCCTTCACTCCCATTGAATGCAGCTTCACGATCCTCTCTCCGAACCATTTCAGCAGATCGGCCACAACATCTTCATAAACAGGATTTTCCTGCATGTTCGCAGGCTTGCCTTGCATGTGCATTATGATGTACGGAACGTTAAGGTCTCTTACCACGGTGAACATATTCTTATCTGCTTCGCCCCCGGAAATATCGTTAATAACAGAGGCGCCGCAGTGAAGGACTGCCTCATTTGCAATGTCAGACCTGAAAGTATCTATCGAAAGAATTGCATCGGGAAATGTCTTGTGGATCAGGCACAAAGCATTAAGAACTCTTTTCTTCTCCTCATCCGGCGTTACATCTGCTGCCCCGGGCCGTGACGAATAGCCCCCGATATCGAGCATATCAGCACCGTCACTCAGCATTTCAGAAGCTACCCTAATGATCTCATGCTCATCTGTAACCCTGCTGTCTTTGTAAAAAGAATCAGGTGTGACGTTGATGATCCCCATCACTCTCGGGACTGACAGATCGAGCAGTTTACCCTTTACATTAATATATGCCGGCTTCTGAATCAATCAATTTCATTTAACTTCCGAAATTAACGAAATTATTAGAACCATCAATGAGTATCATTAAGAAGTCCTTTATTTGTACACAAAGGACGCCTTAAACCCTTAGTGCTCTTTGAGTGTACTTCGTGTTCTTTGTGGTTTAAGGATTGCTTATTACATTTGTACTGAAGGCAAATACGACAACATGAAGCTTTTTGTAGTTGAAGGACTCGACGGAGCAGGAAAATCCACTCAGATCAGATTGCTTAACAAATTCTTTTCTGAAAAAGGCTACAGCTGCGAATTCCTTCATTTTCCGCGTACCGATGCCCCTTATTTCGGGGAGCTTGTCGCCAGGTTCCTCAGAGGCGAATTCGGCTCGTTGAATGAGGTTGATCCCTGGCTCGTTGCCATGCTGTATGCCGGCGACAGGAAAGATGCTTCTGAAATGATAAACGGCTGGCTCAGTCAGAGCAGGATCGTGCTGCTTGACCGGTATACATATTCAAATATCGCTTACCAGTGCGCAAAAATCGATGATCCCAAAGAACGGGAAAGGCTGATGAACTGGATCCTGGATCTCGAATTCCGCCATTTCTCCATACCTGTGCCCGACCTTAACATTTTCCTTGATGTGCCGTTTTCATTTACTGAAAAGAAACTCTCATTGTCGCGAACCGGCCAGGACAGGGATTACCTGAACGGCACCCGGGATATACATGAGGAATCCCTTGCCTTCCAGAAAAAAGTAAGGGAGATATATATACATGTATCAGCTGCTCATGACCGGCTCTGTATAGTGAACTGCAGCGACGAAAAAGGCGGCATGCTTCCCCAGGAGATGATCTTTGAGCGCATAATAAGCAGGATAAAGGAAAGAAAACTACTGTAATATGAAGATAATGAGAATTATAAGCAGGATCTTAACCGGAATCGTTTTCATTTTCTCAGGAACGGTCAAGGCGATTGATCCCATGGGGACGGTTTACAAGCTTCAGGATTATTTCCACGCTTTCAACCTTGACTTTCTTAGCAGCCTCAGCCTGGTTGCTGCAATTGTGCTTTGCACGTCCGAGTTCATTGGTGGATTCAGTGTCCTTTTTAATATCAGGCAGAAGGCCGGCGTATGGATCGTCCTGATAATGATGATAATATTTACTCCTCTCACATTCGTGCTTGCCCTCACAAACCCGGTCTCTGATTGCGGATGCTTCGGCGATGCCATCCATCTCACAAACTGGCAGACATTCTTTAAAAACATTGTCATCATAATACCTGCCAGTTACCTGTTTGTTACCAGAAAATACATCACACCTCACCAGGGGATCACAAGGGAATGGGCTATACTATCAATCATCACAGTCATGTTCCTCGCATTCATAGCATATAATCTAAGATATCTTCCCGTAGTTGACTTCCTTCCATATAAAACAGGAACTCATATACCTGATAAAATGATAATCCCTGAAGGTGCACCGCCAGACAGGTATGAGACTACATTCATATACGAAAAGAACGGCGAAAGGGAGGAATTCACCCTCGACAACTATCCGGCTGACGATACAACATGGAAATTCGTTGACCAGAAATCGGAGCTCGTATCAAAAGGCTATGAGCCTCCGATACATGACCTTACAATGGTAACTCCGGAAGGTACTGACCTTACAGATAAGATACTATCATCTGAAATGCCCGTTCTCCTGATGATAAGCAGGAAGCTTGAAGAAGCCGATCCGGAATATCTGAGGGAAGGATTTGACCTTGGCAGATGGTGCGGAGAAAATTCAATTGAATTCTATATCCTTACAGCTTCAGGAGCTGACCAGGCCGCCCGTCACGGCAACGGACTTAATTTTTGCTTCACCGATGAGATCACGCTTAAAACAATGGTCAGATCAAATCCGGGATACATGATTCTTGAAAAGGGAACCATCACTGGCAAGTGGTCATGGGCAAATGTGCCTGAAAAAGAAGCTTTACAGAAGATCATAACCAAACAATAATCTTAACTTAAACACATTATTCTATGAGAAAGAAAATCGTCGCAGGCAACTGGAAAATGAATATGACTCTTGATGAGGGACTGCAATTTGCAAAAAGCATTGATCAGTATTTCAGGGAGAAGCCATCTGCACGGGCAGAAGTGATACTCTGCACTCCCTTCATACATCTGCCGGGCATTTCCGGAATACTTAAAGGCGGCAGGGTGGAGCTGGGAGCCCAGAACTGCTCATCAGAACCGTCGGGCGCATTTACGGGTGAAGTATCGGCCATGATGGTTGAAAGCACCGGGGCAGGATATGTCATCATCGGCCATTCTGAAAGAAGATCGTATTACCACGAGGATGACAGGATGTTGAACAAAAAAACGATGCTGGCGCTCAATACAGGGCTGAAAGTCATTTTTTGCTGCGGTGAAGTAAAGGAAGAAAGAGAAGAAGGAAAGCATCTGATAGTTGTCAGGCGCCAGCTTGAAGAAGGTCTCTTCACTCTTCCTGCCGGGCAGATGAATAATGTAGTGATCGCTTATGAACCTGTATGGGCTATAGGCACAGGGCTGACTGCAACGCCGGAGCAGGCACAGGAAATGCACCAGTACATCCGCGGGCTTGTCAGGGAGAAATATGGAAAAGAATGCGCTGATGGCATGACCATTCTGTACGGCGGAAGCTGCAAACCTTCAAATGCAAAAGAGATCTTTTCAAAACCCGATGTTGACGGCGGACTTATCGGAGGAGCATCGCTCAAAAAAGAGGATTTCACTGCAATCGTGGAAGCAATATAGGCGCTAAATAACTAAATATCATTAATATGTGGAAGAAGCTGGTAATTCTCAGTCTGGTACTCCGGGTAATTTTGCCGGCTGACCTTTTTTCACAGGCAAAATCGCCATTCACCGGCGACCTCTCCAAATTAAGGGATGAGCTAACACTGTTCATGGGGCCTAACCTCAACGATGATCAGAAATCAAACCTCAATACCTTCCTTGCCGGCTGGGACAGTTCAGCTTACAGCCGGGAAAACATGACCAGGATCGTCGATATCATGAGCCAGTTTTCGGCAAGATCAATGAGGCCTGTTCCGCATTTTAATGATTTCTTTCTTACACTAAGGGCATTTACCAACAGGGAAAACAGCGGAGAGATACTCGGAAACTGGCTGGCAGGACTGAGCGAGACGCTCTTCAATCCGCGGTTTACCACCGACAGGATAGCAAGGTATATTAAGAATACCGGGTTGATGATTGAAGAAAATATATTGTCGGAATCAACAGCCATTCGCTGGAAAGTCAAGGAGAGCCCGCTTAAATTTCTGCATGATACCGTATTCTTTGTTGAGATTACAAATGCCACGCTCACCTGCTACTCACAAAAGGACAGCACTGAAATATACAATGCATCGGGTTATTATTTTCCTGAGATTCAGCAGTTCCATGGCAGTAAAGGCATAATAACATGGGAAAAGGCCGGATATGCCAGGGAGGATGTATTCACTGAGATTGAAGGGTATACTATAAACATTGCCAGAAACAGCTTCACGGTTGATTCCGCAAAGCTTACTCACAAAACATATTTCAGGGAACCGGTTTACGGGCAGCTGACCGACCAGTCCATCAGCTTCAGAAACAAGGAAAGAGCCAATTTCCCGGTCTTTGAGACATATATTAAGGAATTCAGGCTTGACAATATTTATGAAGGTGTCAATTATGAAGGAGGACTCAACTTCGAAGGGTCAAATGTAAAAGGCACCGGTACAAGATTCGTGCCCGCCAGGATCACTCTTTTCAGGAATGACACGCTTTACCTTAAAATTCAGTCGGATGAGTTCATCTTCTCAAAAAGCGGGCTAAACAGCTCTGAAACGACCATGTCGCTGTATCTCGGCACAGATTCGATATTCCATTCAAACCTTGCATTTTCTTACAATGCCGAATTGAGGCAGGTTAACCTGTTCAGGGGCAACAATCCCGTATCTAAAAGCCCGTATTTCAATTCCTTCCACAACATTGACATGTACTTTGAATACCTGTCATGGGACATGAAAAGTTCGGACATTGTTCTTTCGCGCGCCAGGGGAGCAGCTCTCGGGCAGGCGCAATTTGAATCAAGATCATTCTTCAATGCCAACTATTTCATGAGGCTTGCAGGAATGGATGATTACCATCCCCTGTTCCTTCTAAAAAGATTTGCTGAGTATTACTATTCCCAGACATTCCCGGTAGAAGAGTTCGCCAAATGGCTAAACAGGCCCAGGGAAGCGGTCACATCGCTGTGCATCGATATGGCCAACAGGGGTTTTATCTTCTACAACAGGAAATACAATGAGGTCACCCTTAAGGAAAAGGTATTTGACTTCCTGGATTCTTTTTCAAAGAAGCAGGACTATGATGTCATAAGCATTGTAAGTGAGACCAAGGCACCGCTTGATAATGCTGTCCTTGATCTCCGTAATTTCCGTCTTACCGTTAACGGTGTCACCGGAGTATATCTGAGCGATTCACAGCGCGTAGCAATATATCCCTACAAACAGCAGGTTGTGATCGGCAGGAACCGGGACCTTGAATTTGACGGAGTCGTTGAGGCAGGCCTATTTACTGTTTTCGGGCATAACTTCTCATTCAGCTATGATACATTCAAGATAAGGCTCGAGAAGATCGACTCCATCAGGATCGCCGTGGAAACCGAACAGAGAGATAATTACGGCAACCCGGTCATTAAAGAGGTGGATAATCTCATTCAGCTGGGCACTGCCGAGCTCTATATCGACGAGCCTGATAACAAATCGGGACTTAAAAGCCTGAAGCAGTATCCGATCATAAATGCTGTGACCTTCTCATATATCTTCTTCGACAAGATACCCGGACTGGAAGGGATCTATCCGCAGCAGGACTTCTATTTCAAGGTCGATCCTTTTACGTATGAGAATATTGATCATTACACCAATGAGGATATGAACCTTGTGGGAGAATTCGTGGCGGGAAACATTCTTAAGCCGACAAGACAGTACCTTACGATCCAGGAAAACAATTCACTGGGATTCAATATGACTATCCCTGAAGAGGGTATCGGGGTTTACGACGACAGGGGTGTTCTTTATAAAAGCATCAATATGAGCAACAGGGGGCTCATCGGCGGCGGTTCACTGAAACACCTTACATCCACAACCAGGTCGGAAGAGTTCAGATTCTTCCCCGATTCGATGGTTACCCGGGCAACATCTTTCGACATCGATAAGGATGGTTCAGGCCTGTTCCCATCGGTAATTTCAGATGATGTTGCCATCAAATGGCTTACCGGTAAAGATGAATGGCTGGCCACAAATGCACAGGGCAAGTACTTTGAAATGTTCGATAACAGGACTTCCCTTTACGGGCAGCTGACACTTACTCCGTCGGTGCTCAGGGGATCGGGTGTAATAAACACTACCGACTCCAACATCACCTCTGACCTCTTCAGCTTTGCTTCTGGCCAGATTAAGGCAGATACTTCAGTATATAACCTCAAATCGCCATCAACCAGTGGTTATGCATTCATTGCCGAAAACGTCAGGACAGATATCAATTTCGACCTGCAGATGACGCAGTTTCATCTGAACACCGATACTTCGATGGTAAAATTCCCGGAAATACAGTATATCTGCACAATGACCGATTTCACCTACGATATGGCTGCCAAGGTGCTGGAGATGGAACAAAAAGGAAAGAAGGATACGGAGATCCTGCCGCATGACAAGCTCCTGGCACTTGATTTCGCCAATCTTGAAAAGCCCACTTTCTTTTCAACGAATGTCGTTAACGACACTATTGCATTCACCTCATACAAGGGCAGTTACCACCTGAACGAGGAGTATGTTGAAGCGGAAAACATAAATTACATACATATTGCAGATGCCCTGATACAGCCTGATAAAGGAAAGATAGTCATCAACAGGAGAGCAAAGATACAGCAGCTTCAGAATGCCGTGATAGCTGTCAATAACAAGCATATCCTGCATACTGCCCGGATCGATATAGAATCAACAAAGAAGTATTCGGGGACAGCAATGTATGACTACGTTGATGAGAACAAGGATATCCAGCAGATTGCTTTCGCTGAGGTCACCGTTGATACGATGGTTACGAGTGCAAAAGGATATATCCCTGTCAGCCAGAATTTTATGCTCAGCCCTGACTTTTCCTTCTCCGGTGATATCAATCTTTATGCGGCAAACCAGTTACTTTCATTCACGGGCTCGGCAGGGATCATCCACAATTGCGACGAGATTAAAAGCTTCCCTGTCAAGTTCAAGTCAAATATTGACCCCAGAAACGTAATGATCCCCATCAGCGAGAAACCACGTGATATAAACGATAATCTGATCTTCTCGGGGTCGTTCCTTAATATAGATTCCATCCATATCTATCCTACATTCCTTTCAGCCCAGAAATCATGGACCGATGCCAACCTTGTAAGTGCAAACGGCTTCCTGTATTTTGACAAGGCAAAGACCCGTTATGTCATTACTTCACGCGAAAAGCTTGCAGATCAGAGCCTTCATGGCAGCATGGTGGCTTACGACCGCAGCTATTGCATACTGTCGGGTGAGGGCAAGCTCAATTTCGGAACAAACTACGATCTTGTAAAGATGGCGAGCGCCGGCAAGGTTCTGCACACCCTTGATTCCAATGATGTGAACATTGATGCCATCCTGGCATTTGACTTCCATTTTTCACCCGAGGCCCTGAAGATGATGAGCGATGAGATAAGAATGGTGCCGACTCTCAAGCCGGTAAACCTCAACAACGAGATGTATGTGAAGGGCATGAAGGATCTTATCGGTATTGAAGCTGCATCACAAATGAAGGAGGAGCTTGATCTTTTTGGAACCTCAAGGAACCTGCCGCGGGAGTTCAATTTCGAAATCATGCTTAACGATGTCAAACTATACTGGAATGAGTCTTCCTCTTCATTCAGGTCACAGGGTCCGATAGGAATCGGATTCATCGGAACCCAGCCGGTGAACGTTTATGTTGATGGTTACATTGAGATCCAGCGCAGAAGGTCGGGAGATATGTTCGACATCTATCTGAAAGCGAGCGAGACCACCTGGTACTATTTCAGCTATATCAGGGGGAACATGATGACCCAGGCATACAATATCAACTACAATTCACTGATAGCCAATATCAAGCAGAACCTGAGGAAGCATCCTGATGCCACTGTAAGATTACCCTACACATATATGATCGCTGTTGAAGACAGGCTTGCAAGGTTCCTGCAGAGGATAAGAGGCGAAAGCCCTGGAGATATCCCCGGAGAACCTATAAGGTAACCCTTCCTCTCTCTCCAAGCTCGATCAGTTCAAGGGAATTGATCATACCGCCGTTTATGTTGAACCTGACGGCTGTCATGAATTTGTGGAATCCGTTGTATCCTGCAGCACCGGGATTCATGTAGAGGAAGCCGCCCTTTTTGTCGTACATAACTTTTGCTATATGCGAATGTCACCTGCATGCCATATCTCATCAACATCCTTAAAATGCTCAAAAAGCCTCGGGTGTATCCATCCATGTGTGTCCGATATCAATCCAATTTTCATCTGGAATTTGGCTGAGAAGTGTCTTGGCGAACCTTGGCGCCTTCGCGTCTTTGTGGCAAAAAAAAGCCGCTAAGGCGCTAAGGCACAAAGAAACGCTAAGGTATTGATAAAAGTGGATTCTGAATTGCTATTTTTGTATAAACCTATTCCTATGCAGGTATTTTACGCTCCGGATATTTCTTGTAAATCCTACGCTTTTGACGAAAATGAATCGAAGCATATTGTCAGAGTTCTTAGAATGAAGAGAGGGGATCATGTAAAAGTGATTGACGGGAAAGGGAATATGTATGAAGGCGCTATTGAGGATCCTGACCATAAAAGATGCATTATTGAAGTTCATTCAGTGCATAGGGATTTCGAAAAAAGGAATTACAAGCTTCATATTGCCATATCGCCTCTCAAGAATCCTGAGCGCTTTGAGTGGTTTGTTGAGAAGGCTGTGGAATTCGGCATAGATGATATTACACCCCTGATATGTAAAAACACCGAAAAAAAAGGCATAAAGCCTGACAGGATCAGGAATATCATAATTTCGGCCATGAAACAATCACTGAAGGCAAAAGAAACGATCCTTAACAAGCCTGAGAACTTTCCGGATTTCATCACCGCGAAGCATGAAGGCACATTGATGATTGCTCATTGCCACAGAGATATGGACAGGAAGAAGATCTCAGAAGTATATCATAAAGGGGAGAACGCAGTAATACTGATTGGTCCGGAGGGTGATTTTTCAAGGGATGAGGTCAAAGCCGCAATGAGTAATATTTTTACTCAAATCCATTTAGGAACCAGCAGGCTGAGAACAGAAACGGCAGGCATTGCTGCCTGCCATTCCATCTACTTTATCAACCAGTAGACACTTATGTGCTGGTTAAAAAATCAAGCAGTTTTATTCATGTTTCTGAGGTATCAGTAGTTTCTGTTTTAATTTTCCATCTGCCTGATTTACGGAGAGCCTGATCAAGTATGTACTCGATCTGCCCGTTTGTGCTGCGGAATTCATCAGCGGCCCACTTCTCCAATGCCTTCAGCTTCTCCTGGTCTATCCTGAGAACAAATGGCTTCTTTTCACTCATATCAAGTATGTAAAGTACCTGCGTTTACCACCGGTGTGGCGTCCTTGTCGCCGCAGAGCACAACCATCAGGTTGCTTACCATAGCAGCTTTCTTCTCTTCGTCAAATTCCACGATCTTCTTGTCGGAAAGCTGTTCAAGGGCCATCTGAACCATGGAAACAGCGCCTTCGACTATCTTAAACCTTGCAGAAACTACTGCGGCAGCCTGTTGACGCCTTAGCATTGCATTGGCAATCTCTTCAGCATAAGCTATGTAATTTATCCTGGCCTCAATAACCTCTATACCTGCAATTGTGAGCCTTTCCCGGATCTCTTTCTCTAGCATGTCATTGATCTCTTCTCCCCCGCTTCTAAGAGCCAGTAAAGATTCATGATCCTCGAGATTGTCATACGGGTACAAACCGGCAAGCTTCCTTAGGGCAGCATCACTCTGAACCAGTACAAAATGCTGGTAATCATCCACATCAAACACTGCTTTGAATGTATCCTGAACCCGCCAGACAAGCACAAATCCTATTTTTATCGGATTGCCGATCTTGTCGTTGACCTTTATCGGTTCGCTGTCGAAATTCCTTGCCCTGAGGGATATTTTCCTCTTTGTATAAAAGGGATTCACCCAGAAGAATCCATTCTCCCTTACGGTTCCCTTGTAGGCTCCGAAAAGAACCATAACGCATGATCCGTTAGGATTTATCACAGTAAATCCTATCGGGACAAATGAGAACAGAGTGGTGAGCACGATGCCAAGCCAGATCATTTGAAAATAGAATCCGGCAATTGCTCCGCCAAGGAAGATAACTTCTGCCAGCAGAGCCCAATAACCCGATATGGGTTTGAAGGAACGTTCCTGTTTCATAATATTAGTATTAGTATGATATCACAAAGATATCATATTGAATTGAAATAAACAAGAAAAAACGGAGAAATCTTTCAAAAAAAGACAAATTCCCAATTATATAACTGATTATGTGATAATTGCAAAAGATTCCTCGCTTCATTAGGAATGACAAGAAACCTGGGGGACAAAAGGAGCAGTTAAAATAATCATACGCGTGGCATACGACATAAGTCGTGAATCGTGAGTCGTGTGTCGTGCGCCGGCATTATTTCTTCCTGATCTTTTCGATCAGCCTGCGTGTAAGCTGTTTCCCCGGAACAGGCTGAACCTGTTTCAGGATACCGATCACATCGCTGAACTGGCTCTGCATACCGAATGCATCCTCGAAGAGGTCAATGTTGTCAGTTTTGATATCGCGGTATGAAAGGAAAGGAGTAGAATTTAAACCCATAGGCATTGTTTTTCGATAAAACGAATGCCTTTATATAATATTGTATAGTAATATAAAATACCCCTGTCCTGCTAAAGGAACGACCCCCCAGCCCCCCTGAAGGGGGGTTAAAACCCATTTACATTATAGATTGGTTTATAGCCCCCCTTCAGGGGGGGGTGGGGGGTCAGTTTAATGTCAGGCTTATCTTCTTCTCCTCCATGAGCTTCCGCATGTTGATAAGGGCATATCGCATGCGTCCCAGGGCTGTATTGATGCTGACATCGGTTATCCCGGCGATCTCCTTGAAGCTCAGTCCCGCATAATGGCGCAATATCACCACCTCCCGCTGATCCTCGGGAAGCAGGCTGATCATCTTCCTGATATCCTTCTGTATCTGCCGCCTGATCATGTCATCTTCAACTGTGGCATCAGCAAGCTTTTTCGAGTTGAATATATCAGACTCATAATCATCGTTTGAGACTGTATTCATTTGTTTCACCCGCCTGAAGTGGTCAATTATCAGGTTATGTGCAATGCGCATCACCCATGAGAGGAATTTGCCGTTATCGTAATATTTGCCGGCTCTAACCGATTGGATCACCTTCATGAATGTATCCTGGAAAAGATCGTCAGCAAGCGCCTGATCACGAATATAAAGGCTTATATACGAATATATCTTATTCTTATGACGGTGGATTAGCTGTTCAAAGCAGGACTGCTCGCCTTTTATGAACCTTTGTATCAGTTCATAATCGGAAGTAATTTTATTCATAGCTCTCTCTTTTAGTTAACAAGAGTAGAGTTGTTTAATAGGCAGTCCTCCCTGTTTTAGAGTTAAACTTATGACAAAAGAAAACAATTTTTTTTAATTGTAAAGTATTACTTTTGAATTTTAACAAAACTTTTACACTAACAGCCGGAAATTATTGATGAACGGAAGTATAGAAATCAGGGGGGCAAGGGTTCATAATCTCAGGAATATCAGTGTTAAAATCCCAAGAAACAAGCTTATTGTGATCACCGGGGTCTCCGGCTCCGGGAAATCGTCACTGGCATTTGACACCATTTATGCCGAGGGACAGCGCAGGTATGTTGAGAGCCTGTCGGCTTACGCGCGCCAGTTCCTGGGAAGGATGAACAAGCCGGAAGTCGACTTCATAAACGGCATCCCTCCTGCCATTGCCATTGAGCAGAAAGTTAATTCACGCAATCCCCGCTCAACGGTAGGCACATCAACTGAGATATATGATTACATAAGGCTTCTCTATGCCAGGATCGGTCGCACCTATTCCCCTGTTTCGGGGAAAGAAGTAAAGAAACACAGCGTTGATGATATAGTCAATTTCCTGGCATCCCTCCCCGAAGGCACCATGGTCATAATCACCGCTTCGGGTGAGATCCCGGCCAATATAAGGGCATCAGAGTATTTCTCATTTCTCAGCAAGCAGGGCTTCGACCGCATCGAATCGGACGGAGTGATGATAAGAACAGAAGAGATCACCAGTAAGGATGATTTCAAGTCAGGCGACCGGGTCAATATTATAATTGATCGCCTGGTTATAAGCCACTCCGCGGAAAATTTCAGCAGGGCGGCGGATTCTGCACAGACAGCATTTCAGACCGGGCAAGGCTATTGCCAGGTCGTTATTCCGGAAAATAACGGATTCACGAGGGAGAGCTTCTCAAATAAGTTTGAAGCCGACGGGATAATTTTCGAGGAACCGACAGAATACCTTTTCAGCTTCAATAATCCAATCGGCGCCTGCCCTGTTTGCGAAGGATACAGCAAGATCATCGGGATAGATGAAAACCTGGTCATACCCGACCAGAACCTTTCGGTTTATGAAGATGCGATCGCATGCTGGAAAGGTGAGACTATGAAGAAATGGAAAGAGAGGCTTACAGCCAGTGCTGAACTTTTTGATTTCCCCGTGCATAAGCCATATTATCAGCTCACCGAACAGCAGAAAGCGCTAATCTGGAGCGGCAACAGGTATTTCTACGGACTCAACCGTTTTTTTCAGCACCTTGAGGAGAAGAAATTCAAGATCCAGTACCGGGTATTGCTGAGCCGCTATCGTGGGAAAACGACATGCCCCGAATGCAAAGGATCAAGGCTCAGGAAGGAGGCCGGTTATGTAAAGGTTGACGGAAAGACGATCCAGGAGCTGGTACTCATGCCGGTTGACAGACTATACGTATTTTTCAGCGATATAAGCCTCTCTGAGAATGACATGGCCATTGCGGAACGGCTTTTAAAAGAGATTACGGTCCGCCTCCGGCTTCTGATCGATGTTGGATTACCCTACCTTACGCTTGACAGGCTCTCATCAACCCTGTCGGGTGGTGAATCACAGAGGATTAACCTGTCGACATCCCTCGGAAGCAACCTTGTCGGGTCAATGTACATTCTGGATGAACCGAGTATCGGACTTCATCCGCGTGATACAAACCTTCTTATAAAAGTGCTTAAGGAGCTAAGGGATATGGGCAATACGGTAATAGTTGTTGAGCACGAGGAAGAGATCATCAGGGCAGCAGATTACATTGTGGATATGGGCACTGAGGCAGGAAGGCTCGGAGGTGAGGTGGTATACAACGGCGGACTTGATATTTCATCTGCAAATCAATCTCTTACAGCAGGTTATCTCAGCGGGAGGCTGAAAGTACCAGTACCCCGCGCCAGGCGCAGGTGGCACAGCTATATTGAGGTCGCGGGTGCCAGGGAAAACAACCTCAAAAACATCAATGTGAAGTTTCCTCTTCACACGATAACAGCTGTCACCGGCGTAAGCGGATCAGGAAAATCAAGCCTGGTATCGGATACTTTTTACAGATACCTGTCTAACAGGATCGCAGGCAATAACCTGAAACCGGGCCATTTCAGGGAGATAAAAGGCGATATTGCCGGTCTCACAGGTGTTGAGATGGTGGATCAGAACCCTATAGGCAGATCGAGCCGGTCAAACCCGGTTACATATCTTAAGGCATACGACGAGATCAGGAAGCTTTACTCAGAACTCCAGGCATCGGTCCAGAATAACTTCAAGGCATCCAATTTCTCGTTCAATATAGAGGGTGGAAGATGCGAAGAGTGCCAGGGAGAAGGTGTGATCCGTGTCGAAATGCAGTTCATGGCCGACGTGGAGCTGACCTGCGAAGTCTGCAAGGGCAGGAGGTTCAAAAAAGAGATCCTTGAGGTAAAATACCACGGAAAGAGCATTTATGATATGCTTGAAATGACCATCGATGATGCCATTGAATTCTTCGGCATTCATCCCGGAAAGACTGAAAAGAAGATAATTGACAAGTTAAAGCCCCTCTCCGATGTGGGACTGGGCTACATAAAGATGGGGCAATCGTCAAGCACTCTCTCGGGAGGAGAGAGCCAGCGCGTTAAGCTGGCCTATTTCCTCAGCCAGGAAAAGGAGAGCGGGCACATCCTTTTTATCTTTGATGAACCGACAACAGGGCTTCATTTTCATGATATCAACAAGCTTCTCAAATCCCTCAATGCCCTGGTGGACCACGGTCATTCGGTAATAGTCATTGAGCATAACCAGGAGGTTATAAAGAGCTGCGACTGGGTGATAGATCTCGGTCCTGAAGGCGGAGAAGAGGGCGGATATGTTGTTTTTGAAGGCAAGCCGGAGGACCTGGCTGAATACAGAAAATCGCATACAGGCAAATATCTTTCCCCGAAACTAAAAAAATAGGGACATTGCACGCAATGTCCCTTTCATAATATTTACTGCTATACCTTATTTCTTCATTTTAAATCCGAACATTATGGCTACACAGCCGCTGGCGGGAGTATCACCGGCCTGGTTGAAGGATGAAACCTTTATGACGAGTTTCAGCTGCTGGCTTGCCTCAAGGCTGAAATCCCAGGTATTCGCATAGTCCTTGTCTTTGTTTGAATACAGGACATTCTTGTTGGTATCCATTATCCTGAATTCAATTGCCGGAAGCTTATCTTCTCCCACAATTGCAACCCTGTATTCCATGTCGGAATAGAATGTCTTATAGAGTTCAGCCTCTTCACCCTCAATCAGTACCGCTGCATGGTAGTTCCCGTCATGTGTAAATCCGGATTTTGTGAGTTCCGGAAGACAATCCTTCTTGGCAAATGCCTTGCACTGTGAATAAGAATAGCTGCTAAAGGTAAAAATAAGAAATACAGCAAGTGTTATAGTCTTTAGTAGTCTCATGGCTTCTTATTTTACGAATGAGTTTCTGATCTGTTCGGTGACAGTCGTAAGTTCCAAAAATATTTCAGGAGTCATGTCGGTTTTTACCTGAGATTTAAGAACGGTGGTATTTGTTGCCGGGTCATATTCCGGTCTGACAGGCGAAGTATTTATATTGATCTTATCGAAAACTGCTTTAAGTTGAATTACCTGAAGTATCAGTTCATCGACTGCCGGGTTTCCCTTGCTTCTTTCGAGGAGGTTCCGGAGGATATCAATTGAAAGTTTCTGGTCAATGATCTTGGACACCAGCTTGTTCCCGTTAAAATCCTTCATATCAACAAGCTGCGTTGAGATATAAAGACCTTCGATCCATCCGCCCACAAGGACCATTGCGGCAGTTGCGGGCTGACCGTTATCCTCCAGGTATGAATTTGAGTTCATGAAGGTTTGAGAAACTATCTCCATAATGGCTTCGGTGTTGTTGATATTCTCTTCAAGATTGTCAATATCTTCCTGGTCTATTGCATCCAGGATACCTAGTCCGTCAGCCATTTTCTTGGCTGCTTCCATATAGTCGATCAGAAGCTGGGTTTGCTCATAAAGGCTGGCAAAGCTGAGGTCGCAGGTGTATATCCCGAGATTCATAGCCATGGCTTTGCTGGTCACATAGGTATTAACATTTGAAACAGGATTCAGCACATTTGCCTTGAACTCGGCTCCGGCTGATTTAATGAGCATTGCCGATTCAAGAGGAGACGGAAGTGCGTTGAATATCTTCTCAGCCTGCTTGATATCCTGCAAAATAGCTGCATTATCCTGCGGAACAGTAACCGGGATATCTTCTTCGGGGGCTTTTTTCCCTCCCTTGCAGGCGGTAAGAAAACCCAGGGCAAGTATTAATACAAACAAGATGCCTGAATTGATTCTGTACTTTCTATTCATAATCAAAGGATTTAATTGTCTAAACGTAATTCACGACTAAATTAGTACTTTATTTTTATTTTTCAAAAACAGTGCCATGTAATTGACGTATTTCTAACTTTGCCAAAAAATTAACATTGTGATAAAATCAGAGAAGAAGCTGAAGGAGCTCACCACTATGTTTGGCAGGAAGAATAAGGAGGCCATTATTGCGGCGGTCCTGCTTCTGCGCGGGGAGGAGCCATTTGAGGGAGTCATAAGCCTGCTGGCATCGTTTTACAACGAAACCGATAACCTACCTCTCAGGAAAGTAATTGAGGAGTTCTTTAATGACATCAAGGACAATTCTGTGCGGCCGGAGGTAATAGCTGAGATAAGGAAGCCATGGAAACCCAACACTATCAGCATGTTAATATCCTCATTCTGGCAATCGGGACTCGATTATTCGGATTATCTTACCGACCTTGCCAGAGTTTTCCTGAAAAGCGATTATGCCACAGCAGTTGAGTGCATGACAGTAATCTCGGAGTCGATGAATAACAGCAGCAGGGAAAGGAAAGATGAGATAATCAGGATCGTGAGCGACTCTCCCCTTTCGTTTACCAACGAAAAGCTTGCGCTGACCGAAGAACTGATCTCGATACTGAAAAGATAGACTAAAGCTAGTCCTCCGACGAAAAATACTTCATGAACTGGGTTCTTTCGTAAACCTCAGGTTTCTTGTAGTTCCGGTAGTTCAGTCTGCCCCTGAATGCCTCAATTGAACCGAAACCGTTCTTATCCATCCAGTTTTCAATCTTTTTGTTCATTTCTTTGATAAAAGGAAGACCTTTTTCATACAACACTGAACAAACCTGCACAGTATGGGCCCCTGCAAGCAGATATCTTATTGCGTCGGCTCCGCTGTGAACACCTGTGGATGCCGAGATATCAATCCTGAAGTCCTGGGCACTCGCCATAGCTATCCACCTGAGCACCAGCCTTCTCTCGCTCTCAGTGCTGAACACGGGAGCAGGCACTATGTCAATCTTATCGATATTTATATCAGGCTCATAGAACCTGTTGAACATCACAACCCCTTCAACTTTCCTCATATAGAACTGGTCGATCATATAAAGTATGTTCGAGAACCGGAATCCCATTTTGATTGCAATCGGGATCTTGATTGTTTTTTTAAGTTTCTCGATCAGTTCGAGATATACCTTTTCGGCCTCTGCAGACGTTTTTTTCCTGTCGGCCGGCAGGAAGAACACATTGATCTCGATGGCGTCAGCGCCGGCTTCGGCAATGTTTTTTGCAAAATCGGTCCATCCTTCTGATGAAAAACAGTTAATGCTTGGAATCACCGGTATGGAAAGCATCTCCCTTGCTTTTCTTATCAGGCTGAGGTATTCATCAACCGAGTTCGATCTCAGGTAGTTGGCGAGATAATCATCTGCTTCGGGATATCCGGAAGATGAGTCGAATGTGCTTACATAATGATTTATCTGCTCCTCAAAGAGAGATTTAAGCACTACTGCTCCTGCTCCGCTGTCCTCAGCTTCTTTAAGAGATCCAAGCGTTGATGTAAGTCTGCTGCTGCTTACGATCAGAGGGCTTCTCAGATCCATCCCAAGATATTTAACACCCAGTCTTTCCATCTTTCCAGTTATTTTTCCCAACACTAATAACCAATAACCAATAACCAATAACCAATAACTAATTTACCTGCTTCCAAATATAATACTTCCGATCCTTATCATCGTGCTCCCCTCCTCAACAGCTATTCTGAAATCGCCCGACATTCCCATGGATATTTCTTTAAATGACGGCTGGTCAGAGAAATATGCCTTTTTCAGCCTGTTAAAATAATCAGACAGGCTCCTGAACTCGTTTCGCACCAGTGCTGAATCGTCAGTGAAAGTAGCCATTCCCATTACGCCGCACACCCTTACTTCCTGAAGCTGGCGGAATTCTTCCGTCCGCAGCATTTCTTCTGCCTCAGCCAGGCTGAATCCCGATTTCGTCTCCTCCCTTGCAATATGGAACTGCAAAAGGCAGTCAATAATCCTGCCGCACTTCATGGCTTCACCGCTGATGACCTTCAACAGTTTAAAGGAATCAACAGATTCGATCATACTGGCAACCGCCACAACCAGTTTGACTTTATTTGTCTGAAGATGACCGATAAAATGCCATTCTATATCATCAGGCAGGTTATTCTTCTTCGAAATGAGTTCCTGCACCCTGTTCTCCGCGAATATCCTGTGCCCCGTATTATAGGCTTCAAGGATTTCACCTGCAGACTTAGTTTTTGAAACAGCAACAACTTTAACAGAAGCAGGGATCTGCTGTTTCAGGAAAATGATATTTGAGGCAATATCTGTCATTCAAGGAGATGTATCACAAGGCCGCTACGGAGCTTAGGTTCGAACCAGGTTGTTTTGGGCGGCATTATATTCCCGGTATCTGCAATAGAAATAAGCTGTTTCATTGATACCGGGTATAACGCGAAAGCCACTTTCATTTCGCCGCTGTCGACCCTGCCATGGAGCTCCTTAAGTCCCCGGATGCCTCCGACAAAATCAATCCGCTTTGATCTCCTGAGATCCTGGATGTCGAGGATCGGCGTAAGAACCTGGCTGGTCAGGATGGTCACATCGAGCATGCCGACAGGGTCATTGTCATTAAAAGTTCCCTTTCTGGCTGTAAGGCTGTACCACTGGCCTTCGAGATACATTGAAAAGTTATGAAGCTTCCGCGGCTTATAGATCTTTGACCCCTTGCTCTTAATCAAAAAACCCTTTTCAAGCCTGGCAAGGAATTCTGCGGCAGTAAGTCCGTTCAGATCCTTTATGGTCCGGTTGTAATCTATAATCCTGAGCTGGTCGTCGGGGAAATGAACGGCCAGGAAATAATTGTATTCCTCATTCCCTTTATGCCCGGGATTGTTTTCACGTCTCTCCCTGCCTACCAGGGCAGCGGCTGCCGTGCGGTGGTGTCCGTCAGCAACATAGGTAAATGGCACCTTCTCTGCAAATATCTGCTCAATCCTCCTGTTTATGTCACGATCGCGCACCACCCAGAAGTGGTGGCCAAATCCGTCTTCGGCCTTAAAATCATATTCGGGCTTCTCCTTTTTTACGACTCTCCTGACAATCGTATCAAGCTCTCTTACCGAAGGATAAGTAAGAAAAACAGGCTCGATATTGGCGTTATTGGTGCGGATATGCACCATTCTGTCCTGCTCCTTGTCGGGTCTTGTAAGCTCATGCTTCCTTATCTTCCCGGTCAGGTAATCTTCAACCGATGCACAACCCGCAATTCCGTACTGGGTTCGTCCCGACATGGTCTGGGCGTAGATATAGAAATGGGGATCACCGTCCTGCACAAGCCAGCCATTCTTCATCCATTGGGTGAAGTTATTCCTTGATCTTTTGTATACTTCCCCGGAATGTACATCGGTGTCGGGGGGAAGGTCAATCTCCGCCCGCGTAATATGGAGAAGTGAACACTCTTTGCCTTTCGCCATCTCCCTCGCTTCTTCAGTGTTCATCACATCGTAAGGCAGGCAGGCAAGGTCTTTGGCTATCTCACTGGGAGGCCTTACCCCCCTGAATGGTTTTACTATTGCCATAAGCAATCCATGACTATTTGTTCAACCTGTATTTTTCAATTCCCTTATTGAAGTAATCGACTATCTGCCTGGCAGCTGCGACTCCGGCATTGACGTTTGCCTCCTCGGTCTGCGCACCCATTTTCCTGGCAGTAAAGATGTATCTTCCCTTATGCTTCTCCTCAAAAACGCTTTTACAATCAGGCTCAATATCAGATAGATAACATATATCCTTGCGTTCTTCAAAGATTTTCAGGAGTCCTTCCTCATCAATAACTTCCTTCCTGGCAGTATTGACCAGTACCCCGTTCTGAGGCATCCTGTGAAGCAGTTCATACCCGACTGATTTCCTTGTCTTATCATTAAGAGGCATATGCATTGATATGTACTGGCATTTTGCATACATCTCTTCAACAGATGCGCATTGTTTGGCGTTGTTGTTCTTCATGATCCTTTCGCTTACAAAAGGATCGTATGCATAGAGATCCATTCCGAATCCGCGGGCGATATCAGCTACATATTTGCCAACATTTCCGAAGCCATGCAAACCCATGGTCTTGCCTCTCAGCTCACTTCCCGTTTTCCCGCTGAATCCGCCTCTTATCTGGAACAGCATGAGCTCAAAGACCAGTTCTGCAACTGCATTTGAATTCTGTCCCGGCGTGTTCATGGCCACAACATTATGAGCAGTGCAGGCCTGAAGGTCGAGGTTGTCATAACCAGCTCCTGCCCTGACTACTATTTTAAGCTGTCTGGCCGCATCAAGCACATCAGCGGTGACCTTGTCGCTCCTTACTATCAGGGCATCAGCATTCTTCACGGCATCTATTAATTGTGACTTATCAGTATAATTTTCCAGCAATGCCAGGTTAAACCCAGCGGCATCGATCACCTCGCGGATCTGCTTTATGGCGACCGGCGAAAAAGCTTTTTCCGTTGCTACAAGTATCTCCATGTCCGGCTGTTTCAGTTGTTCTTCTCAAATTCTTTCATTGCATCTACCAGGGCCTGAACACTTTCTTTCGGAAGAGCGTTATAAGTTGAAGCCCTGAAGCCTCCAACTGAGCGGTGACCGGCAATTCCTACCAGGCCTTTTGATTTGGCAAAATCGGCAAAAGGCTGTTCAAGGGCTTTGTACTCCTCTGCCATCACGAAGCAGATATTCATCAGCGACCGGTCCTCAGGATCCTTTACTGTCGGCATAAAAAGCCTGTTTCTGTCAATCTCGTCATAAAGCAGCTGTGCCTTTTCAACGTTTTTCTTCTGTATGGCTTTCACTCCGCCAAGCTCCTTGAGCCATTTCAGTGTCTGTTGTGCGGCAAATACTGCAAATACCGGAGGAGTATTGAACATTGATTCAGCCTTTATATGCGTCCTGTAATCAAGCATTGTGGGAATGGGGCGTGTAACCTTCCCGAGAATTTCTTCCTTAATAATGACAAGCGTCACACCTGCAGGCGCCAGGTTTTTCTGAGCCCCGGCATATATCATTGAATATTTTGCAACATCCACCGGCCTGCTGAAAATGTCGGATGACATGTCGGCAATAAGGGGTACTTTTACATCCGGATCCTTTTTGAGTTCCGTTCCGTAAATTGTGTTATTGGTTGTAATATGAAAATAATCTGCGTCTGACGGCACAGTGTAGTTTTTTGGAATGTAACAGAAGTTATTGTCCTTTGAAGATGCCACTTCCACGGCATCGCCATAGAATTTACCTTCCTTGAAAGCTTTGGCGGCCCATTCACCTGTTACAAGATAAGCTGATTTTTTCTCCATAAGGTTCATCGGCACCATTGTAAATTGGAGGCTTGCTCCTCCCCCGAGGAAAATGACCTGGTATCCCGAAGGAATTTCAAGCAGTTCCCTGACAAGGGCAATCGAGTCGTTCATGCAAGCAATGAATTCCTTGCTGCGATGAGAGATCTCAAGAACGGATAATCCTGATCCGGCAAAATCCTTTATCCCTTCAATGGTTTTGTCCAGTGTGTACTGTGGAAGTATTGAAGGGCCTGCATAAAAATTGTGTTTTTTCATAGTGCTGGTATTTTGTGAATAATTTATTTCCTGTGTCGTCTGTAAAAATATTAAATATTACCGACAAGAATGCCGTCTTTGATAATTGGGATTTTATCAGTGAAATCAGCGGTAAGGCAGAATCCAATGCAATCATCAAGTCCCTTGTCCCGCAACCGGCCCCTCTGCGCGGCTTTTTCGATATATCCACGGATATCTGTCGCTGCTATCGACCACAGGTCGAGTGCAGCATGGGTGGAATCGCATATTGTATTATAGTTGCCGCTTGTCATCAGCCTGCTGGCAAAAGCCCCTGCACACATTGTATCCTCAAGGTTAAACCTGTTCTTCCATCCTGCACAAAAGAGAACCACATCCTTTTCCTGCCTGATCAGCCACGCTTCAAGAGAACTGATGTTAAGGAAAGAACCGATCACTATGGCATATGCCGATGATGCCAGGTTGATTATCCCTGTACCGTTAGTTGTACTATAGACAATGGTTTTTCCTTCAACCTTATCCCTGGTGAAATTGAATGGTGAATTGCCAAAGTCAGCAAAATCAAGTACATAGCCATCTCTCTCAGCAGCAACAAGATAACCCCTATTCTTATACTCCCTGGCCTCTTCAACCCCGGAAACAGGAATTATTGATGCAGCCCCGTTGGCAAATGCTGTGCATATGGCTGAAGTGGCACGCAGGACATCAATGATCACTACAATCGAATCTGCATGAAGCTCAGGCTCATACAAGGCAGGTGAAAAACAGGTTTCAAGCTTTCTGTCAGCCATAATCAAGGCGTTAGGGCGTTAGGGCGTTAGGGCGTTAGGGCGTTAGGGCGTTAGGGCGTTAGGGCGTTAGGGCGTTAGGGCGTTAGGGCGTTAGGGCGTTAGGGCGTTAGGGCTAAATACCTTAATGCCCTATTGCCTTAATGCCTTAAAGCCTTTATCTATTATAAAATGGAAGGTTAACAACTTTAGCCTTCAGGTCTTTGTTGCGGATACGGATAAATATTTCGGTATCGGGTTTCCAGAAGTCTTTTTCAAGGTATGCCATTCCGATTCCCTGCTTCAGCATGGGAGACATGGTGCCTGAAGTCACTTCGCCGATAATGTTGCCGCTGGCATCGACAACCTCATAGTGCTGGCGTGGGATACCGCGGTCTATCATTACGAATCCCTTTAGCCTCCTGCTCACTCCTTCGTTCTTCTGTTTCAATAGAATCTCCTTATCAATGAAATCCTTTGAACCTGAAAATTTCGTGATCCAGCCAAGTCCGGCCTCGATCGGGGATGTATGATCGTTAATGTCGTTACCGTAGAGGCAGTATCCCATTTCGAGACGCAGTGTATCGCGGGCTCCAAGTCCGACCGGCCTGATTCCGAACTCCCTGCCAGCCTCGAAAACCGCGTTCCACAGCGCAGGTCCGTCAGTGTTCTTTACATATATCTCGCATCCTCCTGCGCCTGTATATCCTGTTGTAGAGAATAATACGTCTTCTATGCCTGCAAATTCAATCTCTTTAAAGGTGTAATATTCCATATCGGCAACAGGAGTTTTTGTCAGCTTCTGCATAGCCTTGAGCGCCAGCGGGCCCTGGATGGCGAGCTGGGCAATATCATCAGAGGCATTAATGAGGTCCTTTCCGGCCTTCAGCCCGAACCTCGAAGCATTCTGAACACACCAGTTCCAGTCCTTGTCAATATTGGAAGCATTTACAACCAGCAGGTACTTCTGAGGATTGTAACGGTAAACCAGCAGGTCGTCAACAATGCCTCCTTTTCCATTGGGGAAGCAGGAATACTGGACTTTGCCATCGTACAGGGCTGATACATCATTGCTTGTGATATACTGGAGATAGCCCAGGGCTGAAGGTCCTGTCACCCAGAATTCCCCCATGTGGGAAACGTCAAAGACACCGGCTTTTTCACGCACGGTGATATGCTCGTCATTTATCCCTGTATATTCGACAGGCATGTTAAAGCCGGCAAAAGGAACCATTCTGGCACCGGCTTCAATGTGGAATTGGGTAAAGGCAGTATTTTTCATAAATAATAATTTTTAGCTTATACTTACCCCCTTCCCAGCCTTCCCCCGCCCAAGGGGGAAGGAGTTGGTTTTGCGTTGCCCCCTCGGGGGAAATTGAAAGGGGGTTTTATGATAAAAGATCAAGACAAATAAACTAATAAAAAACTTACTGGTATCTGACTAATATCAGAGTTCAAGTATTTTAAATTCAACTCTCCTGTTTGCCTTTCTTCCCTCGGCAGTTGCATTATCGGCAATAGGCTGTGACGGGCCATACCCTTTGAATTCCAGACGTGCACGGTCGATGCCTTTCTGGACAAGGTACTCCACAACGGACTGAGCCCTGCTCTGTGAAAGCCTGTTGTTTAGATCAAGGCTTCCGGTATTGTCGGTATGACCTGATATCTCTATCTTCATATTCGGACTATCCTGCAATATGGCAAGAAGCCTGTCAAGCTCCGTATATGAGCTGACAGTCAGTATTGATTTGCCTGTTTCGAAAAGTATGTTATTCAGGACAACTTTCTTGCCCACCTTCACTTTTATGAGCGTAACATCAAGTTTGTAGACTTCTTCAGCATAGTCAGCAGGGATGTTGATCCGCTTCATATCCGAAAGGAATCCGCTTGCCCTCAGGTCGATCATGTAGGATCTCTTTTCAGGGAGCTTTATCCTGTATGTTCCGTCAGCATCGGAGCTGGCTGTTGTACCCGCTACAAGGTCGGTTGTAAGGTCGATCACATCAATTTTCGCAAGCACGGGTTCTCCGGTCTCAGAATCACTGACCGTACCTATCAGATAGAGTATCTCCTCTTTCGGAGGCTCAGGAACCGGTTCAGGCTGCTGCACCGGAACTATCTCCCTTATAATCACTATAGTATCCCTGACCACGACTGTATCTGGTTTTGGAGGTTCGACCGGAATGATTATAGGTTCAGGTGGAAGTATCCTCCCGCTGTAGATATCAAGTCCGCCCATCCCCTCGCTTCTGTTTGATACAAAATGGAAGGAGCTGTCGTTACCCTGTGCAGGATGAAAGAATAATTCATCCCAAGGCGTGTTAAGAGGGTAGCCAAAGTTAACTGCTTTATCCCATTCGCCTGTCTGGTTTCTGGTACTATAGAAGATGTCAAATCCGCCGATGGTGGAGTGCCCCCGTGAGGCAAACCAGAGTGTATCGCCCCTTGCTGAAAATCTGACAGATTCCTCGTCATAGGGAGAATTGATCATGGGACCGGCATTTACAGGCTTTGACCACTTTTTGTCATTCAGCCTGCTGATGTACCATACATCCTTTCCCCCGAGGCTCTCCCTGCCGTTATCGGAAACATACCATACCTGATCGCCTGAAGGGTTAAAGGTGAATGAAGTCTCAGAACCCTTTGTGTTGATCCTGAACGGGATCTGCGAAGGGGGTCTCCACTTCCCTCTCTTTTGCACCGAGACCATTATGTCGCCGCCATTCTCATAGCCTGCATAAATATAAAGTTCCTCGCCGGTGGGTGAAAGGAAGAGAGGTGTTTCACAGAGGTCAGTTACAAGATTCTTTCCCAGTGTTGCCGGGAAAGTCCACGATCCATTCACGGATGACGAAATAAAAATGTTCTCATCAAACCTTGAATCGTCGTATCTGGTGCTTGATTTTGAGAGTTCACGCCTCGAGGCATAATACATTGTTTCTCCGTCAGCAGAGAAGATCTCTGCATAATCATCAGCATTTGAATTTATGTTGGATCCTGCATTTTTGATCTCGATCCTGAGTGTGTCCTTTGTTACTTCGAGCGCAGAATTGCATTCTTCAAGATATTTATTCGCGACGGCAATACTCTCCTTCGGTTTCTTCCCCCGAGAACTGAGATAGCCATTAAGCATTTCAATTGCCTCACCATACCTGCCTGCATACTGAAGCGCCCTTCCTGCCAGAAGAAGTATATCCCTTGTAAGTGAGCTGTCAGTTTCAGCCGCTTTTACCAGAAAATCTGCAGCCTCTTCCTTATTATCTGAGAAGAGAGCGGATACTCCTGTTTTGTAATTCAACTCCGGATTTTCACCGTTATATGCTATTGCCCTTAGGTATTCATCATATGCGCTTCCGTAGAATGTTCCCTTTACGATGTAAAAACTGTCACCTGATTTAACATGCTTCCAGGCTTCTTTAAATCCTTCCCTTTCGTTTTTGAACTCGCGTTTTTCGACTGCAAGGTCGGTCTGAGCTTCAAGAAGCATCGGGCTAAGCAAGCATAACAAACAGATATACAATATTTTATATTTCATAATGCTGTTTTTTGTCACTATAAAATTAGCACTAATTTACCTTTTTCAAAAGAAGCATTGCAACCTTATGTAATTATCTGACGTCATCAGAAATAAATATTGTTATATTTGTTTGATTCTTTGCACTTCTTTAAACTGGTTTTTGATCAGCAGGTGATGGATTACAAGTATATTAATACTGAATATCTTGATTCAGTATCAGGCGGAGATGATGAAACATTTCTTGAAATTGCGGCAATATTCAGGGAACAGGTAGGTGAATTCAACAAAGAAATGAGGTCGCTGCTTGACAGAAAGGAATTTTACACCCTTGGATTGCTGGCTCACAAGGCAAAATCATCGGTTGCAATAATGGGAATGAATGACCTTGCCGTGATGCTCAAAACATTTGAACTGCAGGCGAAGGAGGGAAAGGAGCATGAAAAATATGAATCTTACGTAACCAGGTTCAAAACCGAAACTGAAGAGGCCCTGAAAGAACTTGATGATCTGACCGGTAAAATGAAAAAAGGCTGACAATGGTAAATTTTGAGAAGGAAGGTAAGGTGGATGTCATAACCTTTTCAGTGGATAAGATCAATGCCCTCATCACCGAGGAGATAAGGAATGAGATAAACAAGCTGTTTGAAAACCCTAATTCCAGGGTTGCCGTTGATCTCAGCGGAGTTCATTACATAGACAGCTCAGGTTTCGGATGCTTCCTCTCAATTATGAAAGCCGCAAGGAACAATTACGGAACCATCAAATTTGCCAGCCCGGAACCCGCAGTGATGGAAGTCTTCAAGACACTTCACCTTGATACTGTTTTCGAGATCTATGAGGATCGCAACGAATGCGTGAGATCAATGAGGTGATGCGGGGTGCGGGGTGCGGGGTGCAGGGTGCAGGTTACTGGTTACTTTTCTTTTCGCCTGAGAATTTCAGCTGACCATTGCTTACAGAAACTTTCACAACAGAATCCCTTATGATATTGCCGGCGATCAGTTGTTTTGAGAGTTCGTTAATTATTTCCTTCTGTATCAGCCGTTTTACAGGACGTGCACCGGATTGGGGGTCATAACTGCGTTCGGCAAGCCAGCCGATTGCTTCGCTGGTCATCACGAGTTCTATGTTGTAATTGCCCAGCACTTTTCTGACCGCCCCGATCTGTATCTCAACAACCTCCCTGATCTGTGCTTCATCAAGAGGTTTGAACATTACGATCTCGTCAACCCTGTTCAGGAACTCGGGCCGCAGGGATTTTCTCAGCAGCATGAAGATATCTTTCTGAAGAGCTTCCTCTTCCTGCGCAGACATCCTGTTGCCGAATTTCTCCATCCGGTCTCTGATTATGTCAGATCCGAGGTTTGATGTCATGATTATTATCACATTCCTGAAATTCACTGTTCTGCCCTTGTTGTCGGTAAGTCGTCCTTCATCAAGTACCTGGAGTAAAAGGTTGAACAGGTCGGGATGGGCTTTTTCGATTTCATCAAGCAGTACAACGGAATAAGGCTTGTGTCTGACAGCCTCAGTGAGCTGGCCTCCCTCCTCGTAGCCTATATATCCCGGGGGAGCTCCGATAAGCCTCGATACTGAATGTCTCTCCTGGTATTCCGACATGTCTATCCTTGTCATCAGGTTTTCGTCGTTGAAGAGAAACTCTGCAAGCGCTCTTGCCAGCTCGGTTTTTCCAACGCCTGTCGTACCGATAAATATGAATGAGCCTACTGGTCTTTTTTGATCCTGCAGCCCTGCACGCGAACGTCTTACGGCATCAGCGACAGCTCTTATTGCCGTCTCCTGCCCTACTACTCTCCTGTGCAGCTGTTCCTCGAGGCGGAGCAGTTTTTCCTTCTCGCTTTCAAGCATCCTTGAAACCGGTATGCCGGTCCACTTTGATACTATTTCAGCAATGTCTTCCGACCTCACCTCTTCGCGAATCAGTGAACCCCTGGTTCTCCTCTTTTCAATTGTATCCTTCAGATCAGCGATCTCTTTTTCGATCCCGGTAATCTTGCCGTACCTGATCTCGGCCACTTTCCCGTAGTCCCCTGCCCTTTCAGCCTGATCCGCTTCATAACGCAGAGCCTCTACAGCCTCCTTCCTGGACTGAACCCTGTTAATCATTTCCTTCTCGGTATTCCAGGCAGCCTTCAGTTCGGTTCTTTTCGCCTGCATATCAGCCAGTTCACGCGACAGCTCCTCAACCTTGTGCGTATCTCCGTCACGCCTTACAGCCTCTTTTTCGATCTCCAGCCTGGTAATTGACCGTTCAACCTCATCTATCTCCTCAGGGACAGAATTCATTTCAAGCCTGAGCCTGGAAGCTGCTTCGTCAATAAGGTCAATGGCCTTGTCGGGCAGGTACCTGTCGGTTATGTAGCGCGTCGAGAGGTCAGTAGCGGCGATTATAGCTTCATCCCTAATGATTACTTTATGGTGTGCTTCGTATTTCTCGCGTATGCCGCGCAGGATCGATATTGTGTCTTCCCTGCCGGGCTCATCCACCATGACCACCTGGAATCTTCTCTCAAGAGCCTTGTCTTTTTCGAAATACTTCTGGTATTCATTGAGGGTTGTTGCGCCTATGGCCCTCAATTCTCCCCTGGCGAGGGCAGGCTTGAGAATATTGGCAGCATCCATTGCACCATCCGATTTACCTGCGCCGACGAGCGTATGTATTTCATCGATGAACAGAACAATATCACCGTTCGATCCAATGACCTCATTTACAACAGATTTAAGCCTCTCCTCAAATTCACCCTTATATTTGGCGCCTGCAATCAGGGCACCCATGTCGAGTGAATAGATTATTTTCGATTTAAGGTCCTCGGGAACATCGCCCCTGACGATCCTGTGAGCTATCCCTTCTGCGATAGCGGTTTTCCCCACTCCCGGCTCGCCGATGAGAAGAGGATTGTTTTTTGTCCTCCGCTCAAGTATCTGAAGGATTCGCCTGATCTCATCATCGCGGCCTATAACGGGATCGAGCTTCCCTGCCCTTGCCCTTTCGTTAAGGTTAATGGCATAGCGGTTAAGTGAATTAAAAGTATCGTCTGATGTCTGGCTCTCTACCGAAGCGCCCTTACGGAGGTTATCTATGGCTGATTTAAGGTTTTTTACAGTTGCCCCGTGATCCTTGAGGATCCTTGATGCCTTGTCATCAGTCTCAAGTATCCCGGCAAAAAGATGTTCAGCTGTGACGAATTTATCCTTCATGTCAGATGCATGTGCTTCCGCTTTCCTCACAGCTTCTGAAAGGCCTGAGGACAGATAGGCCTCAGCTCCTGAAACTCTTGGATATGAATCAATAATCCGGTCAAGCTCTTTGCTTACATGCGGGATGTCGATACCCATTTTCCCGAACAGGTAATCAGTTATGCTTTCTGCCTCGCTCATTATCCCTTTCAGTAGATGAGCGCACTCAATTGCCTGCTGCCCCCTGGAGGCAGCGATATTGAAAGCCTTCTGAACTGATTCCTGCGCCTTTAAGGTGAAATTATTAAAATTCATTTTACTGCATATTTTGCAAATGCTGATCAAAAAATCTGCCACACACTAAACAAGGGACTTATTGTCAGATAAGCACGCTGAAAGTGTCATTATGACCTTCATCCTAAATTGATGCAAACCCCCTTTCCTGTTTCCCCCAAGGGGGAAAGCCCACGCGACAGTCTGGCTCCTTCGCTAAACCAGCCCACCGGGCTGGTTCTTAACGCTCGGCCCTCCCCTTGGGGGAAGGCTGGGAAGGGGATTTTGAGTATTATAAGGAGTATTAATGAGACATCGAAAAAATAATCTGCTCTATTTATTTGGCAAAAAGAGTGAGGTTTCATAACTTCAAATCCTGATAAAACTGACCCCACATGAGTGAAAAGATTCTTGAAACCCTGATGCAGCTGTTTGCGCTCATTGCCAAGCCTCAGGCTGATGATACTGAAAGAAAAGGAGTGGTAGAGGCTTTCCTGAAACGTCTGCTGAACCAGGAGCTTGTAAAGGTATACCTTGCCAAGTATGATGAAGCTTATGAAGAAGCCAGGAAAAAGCTTGAAAAGAGCAGCGCCGAACGCCGCGAAGGTGCAATTGCGATCAGGATAAGAAAGCTTTGCAAGGACATCAATGAACAGGGGCAGCTTGACCAGGAACAGAGAATAGTTGTTGTTATCCAGGCTCTTGAATTCTGTAAATCAGGCAGTAACGAAGTAAGCCCGCTTGAACGCGGATTCATCAGCACCCTTGCCGAAGGGCTAAATATCACGGAGGATGAATATTCATTCATTGAAAGTTTCGTGCTCAACTCGTTTGACAACATACCCGACAACCAGAATATACTTCTGGTTGACGGAAGCGAAGCGTGCAAGCTCACTGAGACCAAGCACGTTTACAAGGAGCTTCTGAAAGGCCAGATCTGGTTTCTCTTCGTTCCTTCTGTCAGGATGTATTTTGCAAGATTCAAGGGATCAGGCGAATTGTCGATGAACGGGCAGCTGCTGCAGGAGGAAAAGGTATATCCGTTCAGCCAGGGTTCCTCCATAAAAGGATATAAGATCAAGCCTGTTTATTACTGGGATGTGACAATGCAGTTCCTGAAAGAGGAATTCAAGGCATCAAGGGTAGTTTATGAGGTAAATAACATTGAATACAGGTTCAAGAGCGGCAAGGTTGGAATTCACCATATGAGCTTCAGGGAGGAATCGGGAAGGATGGTAGGGATCATGGGAGCCAGCGGCGCAGGCAAATCAACACTTCTCAGTGTACTTAACGGAACAAACCCTCCTTTCGATGGCGAAGTGCTCGTGAACGGGGTCAGCATACACAAGGAGAGTGAGGAGGTCAAAGGGCTGATCGGATACGTATCACAGGACGACCTGCTTATAGAGGAGCTCACGGTTTTTGAGAACCTCTACTACAATGCCAAGCTATGTTTCGACAATCTCACTGATGAAGAGATTATTGCAAAGGTTGATACAACTCTGAAGAACCTGGGTCTTTTTGAGATCCGCGACATGAAGGTTGGAAGCCCGCTGAACAAGAAGATAAGCGGCGGACAGAGAAAAAGGCTGAATATATCGCTTGAGCTTATAAGGGAACCTGCGATCATGTTTCTTGATGAACCGACCTCAGGCCTCTCATCGCGCGACTCAGAAAACATCCTCGACCTTCTGAAGGACCTGGCAAGGAAGGGTAAGCTGCTCTTCATAGTAATCCATCAACCCTCCTCGGATATTTTCAAGATGTTCGATAAGCTGATCATACTTGATACCGGAGGATACCTTATATATAATGGCAACCCCATTGAGTCGATCGAGTATTTCAAGAAAAAAATTGAACAGGCCAATTACAATGAGAGTGAATGCTATGTATGCGGCAACGTGAATCCCGAGCAGATCTTCAATATCGTGGAGACAAGGGTCTTCACCGAAAACGGACAGCCCACCGATACAAGAAGGATATCGCCGGCTGACTGGAGCAATCTCTACAAGGCCGAAGCCAGGGAGGATGTAATTGAAAGAGGAACGGTAATTCCGGAAATAAATTTCAAGACGCCTAATAAGATAAAACAGTTCATTGTCTTTGTAAAGCGCGATGTGTTGTCGAAAGTTGCAGACTCCCAGTACATGCTTCTTACTCTTCTTGAAGCACCGGTGCTGGCATTCCTACTTGCGTTCCTGATAAGATATTTTGAAAAAAGCGCTCAAAACCCGAAGTATACGCTGTTCTCCAATGAGAACCTTCCGGTATACATATTCATGTCAGTTATAGTCGCCATCTTCATGGGGCTTACAGTCAGCGCTGAAGAGATAATCAAGGACAGAAAGATACTGAAGAGGGAAGCCTTTCTGAACCTCAGCTGGAACAGTTACCTGCTTTCAAAAGTGTTTGTCCAGCTCACCATATCTGCCATCCAGGCACTTACTTTCGTTCTGATAGGCAATGCCATCACTGGTATAAAGGGGATGTGGTTTGAATACTGGATCGTATTGTTTTCCTGCTGGGCCGGCGCCAACATAATGGGTCTTGTGATATCTGACAGCTTCAAGGCTGTGGCCACAATATATATGTGGATCCCGTTCCTGGTGATACCTCAGATAATTCTCAGCGGGGTGATGGTGAAGTTTGAAAAACTGAACCCCATCGTGACCACGCCTGTTTCCATTCCCTTTTATGGAGAATTCATTACTGCAAGATGGGGTTATGAAGCGCTTGCGGTGAAGCAATTCAAGGACAACAGGTATGAGAAGCAGTTTTATGCTTATGACAAAAGCATCAGCAAGGCAAAATTCAAGAGGGATTGGTGGTATGATGCAATGAACAGGAACCTGGATTATATCTCAAACGGATTGTCAGGCAACATAAGCGATGAGTTTACCGGCAAACTCCGCATTGTATACAATGAGTTTAAAAAAGAGAAGGAACTGCTGCCGGATATCAGATTTGAGTACCTCGAATCACTGACTCCTGAAAAAATAACAGCCGATGTCGTCATTGCAGCACAGGCAGATCTTGAACTGATCAAGAAAGCTTATATAGCACATTATAATAATATTAATACCAGGAGGGAGAACCTGCTGAATAAACTTCAATCGGAGAACAAGGAGGAATTCTTCAAATTAAGGAATGCGTATACCAACGAGAAGCTTGAGGAATTTGTAATCAACAGGAATGAGACACAATCAACCATTGAATACAAGGGGGAGATATTCCAGAACAGAGAGCCGATATACATGGATCCGAATTTCAATTTCATAAAAGCTCATTTCTACGCCCCTGTGAAGAAGATATTCGGGTTGAGCGTCGACACTTTTGTCATGAATATACTTGTTTTATGGGTAATAACAATAGGACTTTACATGATCCTCTCATTCAGGCTGCTGAAAAAACTGCTTGACTCAGGCGAGGTCATCATGGGTAAAAAATTAAAGGGATCAGAATAACCAAAAAGAAAGAGGGGCCTTGCAGCCCCTCCTTTGTTTTTTGGAAAACCGATCTGGTTATTGCATATTCGCCATAGTTCTTTATTCAACTATTTCTATCATCTTGAACGGAACCCTGATGATAGATTCATAATCTTCACCGGCTTCGAGCATGTCTTCGTCATCCTCTTCGTAATACCAGTTTACCTCGACCTCATTCTTTGCTTTATGAATCGCTTCAAGCTTCTTGAATACATCGAGGATGCATTTTGAAGAACTGGTATTGAAATACTCCAGCCTTATGTTGACCACAGTTTTTGTAAGCGGTGTCTCCTTGTAGCTGTCGAGCCAGTCTACAAGAGGCTTGTAGAACTCAACAGAGTTCTCGGGGATTGATCGTCCCTTGATTTCAAATACGCCTTCAGTTGCATCAAATTTTACAGTTGGGGTTTTCGGTGTTCCTTCAATAATGATCGGTTCCATTTTATTAAGTTTTTTAGTTTGTTTTAAGTTAATTCCTGTTTTGCTTCCACTCCTTCATCAACAAGTATATTAAGATAAAAGAATGAGTATTTATCGTTATATTCCTTAAATGAATATTCAAGCTTGTTTCCCGTTTTTCTCGCAATATCAACAAGGCCGAGTCCTCCTCCGCCCTTTGCAGATATTCTCTGATGATTCAGAATGAACTTATAGAGCTCCTTTATCTCCTCGTGCGAAGATCTGTTGATCCTTTTTATTTTCTCTTCAAGTTTTTCCACATTTTCGGAATGTACAAAATTACCGGTGATGATTTTATAACCGGTGTCGACTTTCTGTACAACAAGCAGACCATACTTTTCCGAGGTCTGATCCTCGAAATCATCTGGCACCTTATCGACATGATGATACAGATTCTGCAGACTTTCGACCAGGACATTATAGACCTTCTTCCTTAGTTTTGCCTGCTCATTGACCTCTGCCATCTTGTCCTCTACCGTATCAAGAACATGGTTAATGACATCTGAATCAACATTTCCCTTGTAGAAAAGGATTACATTGTTCCTGGCCTGGTCGTTTACGTAATTTTCAATATCAAAGCTCATTTAAGCTTCTCTTTTTGAATAAGGTCTCTTTCCCGATAGCAAATATAATAAAAAAATGAAGTTACCAAATTATAACTTGTTCACTTCATTCCTGTAAAATTAGCGGTATTTTTTGATAAACAGATGCAAATAAAGTGACAAACAGCATGTTTATGGTGATTTCGATCATTTACTGTGCTTCTTAGTGCCGGGATAAAGCTCAAACTCAGCCAGGATGCACTCAAGGGAACCATTGAACAGTATCTGCTTCGACCTGGGCTTAAGGCCGATATTCGCCAGCAGCTCCTTGCCCGGAGTGATGATCCATGCTTTATGACCCGTGAAAGAGTGCTTGAGGGTTGTCCCGATCATGCTGTACATATCATTGAGATCATCCGGCCTGAGCCGCTCCCCGTAAGGAGGATTTATGAACAGGAATCCGGGGCCTTCAGCCGGCCTGAGATCCCTGAAATCTGCCACTTCAATAGTTACAGAAGCGGTCAGTCCGGCATTCCGGATATTATTAAGCGCTTGCCTTACAGCCTGCTCCGAAATATCGCTCCCGCTTATCCGTACGGGCGATTCCCTTATCATGCTGTCATTCTGTTCCCTGACTTTTAAGAATAGTGTATTATCGAAATCTTTCCATTTCATGAACCCGAACTCTTTTCTGAACTTCCCCGGCGGCACACGGCATGCTATGAGCCCGGCTTCAGCAGGGATGGTTCCCGATCCGCACATCGGGTCTGTAAGAGGAGCAGACGCATCCCACCCCGACATCAGCAAAATACCGGCTGCAAGTACTTCATTAAGAGGCGCCAGGGGCTGCCCTGTCCTGTAGCCCCTTTTGAACAGGGGCATTCCTGAAGAATCAATTGAAATATCTGCATGGTCGCCGCTGATGTGAAGGTTGATTATTATGTCGGGATCAATAGTATCAACCGATGGTCTTTTCCCGGTTTTCTTCCTGAAGTAATCGGCTATTGCATCCTTGGCAATAAGGGCAGGATATCCGGTATGTGTAAACAGGCTGGAATTTACTACAGGGACAACGGAGAATGTGCTTTCAGCGTCCATGAGTGACGACCAGTCGATCTCTGATGTTTTCCTGTACAGGTCATCTTTTGATGCTATCCTGAAGTTTTCAATTGAATGTAGTATTGACAATGAAGTTCTTGAACAGTAATTCACCCGGTACATCAGTTCCTTCGACCCGCTGAACAGTACTCCCCTGTTAACCTTCCTTACCTCAGAGGCACCAAGTATAGTGAGCTCAGCGGCAAGCACATCCTCAAGGCCATATAGTGTTTTTGCTATAAACTTCATTGTTAATAAATTAACAGATAATAATTGCCAAAATTAACATTAAACTTCATAAAATTGATATTCCACGTATCACACATCCCTGCAACAATATGGGATCAAAGAACGTTTAATATTACCGGAATAAATTAACTTGGCGGAAAATTAATTTTAAATACAATGAAAAGAATATACTCAATTCCATTTATGACAGCCATCATCCTTGGATTCCTTACAACATCCTGCGAGAAAGAACTGCCTCTTGATGAGGCAATTATTGGAAGATGGGAGGTCATTTCGTATAAATATGTCATATACGAGAACAATGTAAAGAAATCAGAAGTCACCAATTTCCTTGCTGCCGATGAAATGGAGATCCAGTTTGCCGAGGGTGGTGCCGGCCTGATGTATGAGGCCGGGCAGCTGACAGGAAATTTCGGCTACACGCTTACAGGCAGCACAGTTACAGCTGAGTTTGGAAATGGTACTTTCACATGGCAGATAACCATTGAAGATGATACGCTTGTATGGACCTATACCGAAAGCGAGACCGAGAACAGCGTTACATACAAATACGAGTTCTTCTATACGGCTGTAAGGGTAAGCTAAAATTGCCGGACAGGTATGATCCGGCTCTTTACTACTTATATCCCAGTATACTGTTATAAGTATCCCTGTTTGATATTATCTCAAGTGCTCTCCGGATGACATTATCTTCCTCGTTGATAATGCGGTAGTATTCGTTTGTCTGCCAGATATTATTCGCCACCAGGGCTTTAAGGACCATCAGCATCTCACTTTCCGATATCCTGAACTGGTCTTCATTGTATTTAACTCCTTCCTTTTCACCTTTATCTATAAAACTCTGAACCTCCTCCGGAGTAAACTGAAACCTTGCCTTAAAATCCTCAAATGATCTGAATTCGTCATTGATTCTTGCCCGGTTCTTGTCGGCATATTCAAGTACAAACAGATTCATAATACCCTTGCGGACAAGGTTCCTGTAATAATCAGAATAATGGGCCGTATCTGCTGCGACAAAGATATCGGGCATAATTCCTCCGCCTCCATAGACTGTGCGCTTATTAATAAGGGTCTTGTACTTCAGTGAATCAGGGAAATGGACACTGTCGGCAGAAACCATCTCACCGGTTGAAAAGCGTTTGTAGAAATTTTCAACGTATTTGTCATAACCCTCATTATAAGGGCTTTGGATGGATCTCCCTGTAGGTGTGTAATAACGCGCAATCGTCAGCCTTATCATCGAACCGTCGGTAAGCCAGTACTGGTTTTGAACAAGCCCTTTGCCAAAGGTCCTCCTTCCCAATATAACTCCCCTGTCCCAGTCCTGGAGTGCGCCTGCAAATATCTCGCTGGATGATGCTGAACCCTCGTCAACAAGGACCACGACCCTGGATGTTGAAAGAGTGCCGGTGCCTGTTGATTTATAATCCTGGCGCGGGGTTTTCCTTCCGATAAGGTAAACCAGAAGGTTGGAGTTTGAAAAGAAGTTATTTGCCAGTTCGGTAGCCGCGATCATATAACCCCCTCCATTATTCCTGAGGTCTATGATGATGTTCTTCATATTGTTCTTCTTCAGTCCTGCGAGGGCTTCCTCAAATTCCTTTTCTGTGGTCGCGGCAAACTTATTAAGCTTTACATATCCGGTTTCCCTGTCGAGCATATATGCAGCATCAAGGCTGTTTATGGGAATTTTATCGCGGATTATAGTGAAATCGAGGATCTCCCTCTCCCCTTTTCTGAAGATATTAAGATTTACCGAGGAGCCTTTGGGTCCCATCAGCCTGCTCCTCACTCCTGTGGTGGAGATTCCGATCCCTGTCACCTTTTCACCGTTTATCGCAATTATCCTGTCGCCTGCCCGTAATCCGATCTTTTCCGATGGACCGCTTGAAATCGGCTCAATAACTATAATGGTGTCGTAAAGAAGATTGAACTGAATTCCAATTCCCTCAAAGTTGCCCTGAAGAGGCTCATTCATATCCCTGACATCCTTTGCAGATATATATGTGGAATGAGGATCAAGATTCCTGAGCATATCTATGATAACAGTCTCAGTGAGCTTGTCGAGGTTGGTTGTGTCAACATAATAAGCATCGATCAGGCTCAGTGTCCTTCCGATCTTGAATGTTCCTTCATTCAGCACCTGTGACAATGCTGTGCCTGAAAGCATTATCGCTGCTGTTATGGTTATTATGAGAGTATTTCTGATTTTCATTCGTTTTGTTTATTATTCTCTAACAATTTGTGTGCCTCTTTGTTGCTGGAACTCTCATGTACCCACCCCCCGGCCCCCTCCCTGCTTGCGCAAGGAGGGGGAGCCGTGTGCCGTGCGTCTTTATTCCCATTCGATTGTTGCCGGGGGTTTTGAGCTTACATCATAAACCACCCTATTAATACCTTTTACCTTATTAATGATCTCTCCTGATATCGCAGCCAGGAATTCATGCGGCAGGGGTGACCAGTCAGCCGTCATGCCGTCAGTTGAGTTTACTGCCCTGAGCACAATAGTGTATTCATAAGTTCTCTCATCACCCATAACACCCACGCTCTGAACAGGAAGAAGGATTGCTCCTGCCTGCCACACTGAATCATAAAGCGAGTGTCTGCGCAGACCATCAATGAATATTTCATCAGCTTCCTTGAGGATCTCAAGTTTATCCCGTGTTATCTTCCCGAGGAGTCGCACTGCAAGCCCCGGTCCAGGAAAGGGATGCCTTCTGAGGATAGCATCCGGCAGTCCGAGGGCATAACCTACCCTTCTGACCTCATCCTTAAAGAGGAGTCTAAGGGGTTCCACAACCTTCAGGTTCATCTTGTCAGGCAGGCCTCCCACATTATGATGCGACTTGATAGTTGCAGAAGGACCATTAACAGAAACAGATTCAATTACATCCGGGTATATTGTTCCCTGCGCCAGCCATTTCACATCCTTCACCTTGTGAGCTTCCTCATCAAAGACATCTATGAAGACCTTTCCGATAATCTTTCTTTTCTTTTCGGGATCGCTTACTCCCTCAAGTTCATTAAGGAACCTTTCGGAAGCGTCAACTCCAATCACGTTCAGCCCGAAATCCCTGTATGATTCCAGCACCTTCGGGAACTCATTCTTCCTGAGAAGGCCGTTATCCACAAATATGCATGTAAGGTTTTTGCCTATCGCCTTGTTCAGCAGTGAGGCTGCTACCGATGAATCGACACCTCCTGAAAGTCCGAGGATCACCTTGTCAATACCAATAAGCTTCCTCAGGTCGGCTATTGATGATTCGGCGAACGAATCAGGTGTCCAGTCAGCAGTGCAGCCGCAGATGTCCCTCACAAAATTGCGTATCATCTGTTTCCCCTGCGTGGTGTGCCACACCTCGGGATGGAACTGAATGCCCCAGGTCTTTTCTCCCGCGATATGGAATGCTCCTGCATTTACACCGGCCGTAGATCCTGTTATCTCGTATCTGTCAGGAAGGATTTCAATTGTATCTCCATGCGACATCCACACCTGTGTCCCGGGAGTCACTTCCTTAAAAAGGGGGTCGGTGTTGTTTATCTTTACAAGATTAGCCCTGCCATACTCGCGGTTATTTGATCTCATCACTTTGCCTCCGAAGGCATGCACCAGGTGCTGGGCGCCATAGCACACTCCGAGTAAAGGGATGATCCCTTTTATTCTGCCAAGGTCCGGGACCGGAGCATCTTTATCATGCACCGAAGCAGGACTGCCTGAAAGTATCACACCTCTTACGGCTATATCGGGTACCGGAAAGTGGTTGAAGGGATAAATTTCACAGTAAACGTTGAGTTCCCTGATCCTCCTGGCAATCAGCTGGGTATATTGAGATCCGAAATCGAGTATCAGGATTTTCTCATGCACAGTGCGGGCGGTTTTAAACAAATGACCTCAAATATAGGAATTCTTTGATTACAGAATTATGTTTTGCCGATCTCATAGGTCTCACCGTCAATAGCCGGGAAGGTATTCGGGAAAACCATCCTGGCCTCTTCAACAAGAGGACTCACATTCTTGTACCGTGCCGAGAAATGTCCGATGATCAGGGCTTTAGCCTCAGCTTCCGATGCGGTTCTGGCGGCATCGGTGGTGGTTGAATGGCCTGTAATTGCGGCCAGTTCCTTAAGGCTTTTGTCAAAAGTGGCTTCATGATACAGCAGGTCAACTCCCCTGACAAAGGAGGGCAGCCGTGAGAAGTATCTTGTATCGCTGCAATAAGCGTAAGAGAGAGGATCCGGACCTGGCCGGGTGATCTCTTCATTCCTGATCACAGTACCATCGGAAGAGATAAAATCTTCTCCCTTCTTTATTGCCGGTATCCTTATCACGGGGATGCTGTATTTCTCAATATACTCTTTTATAATATTCCGGTAATACGGTTTTTCCCTGAAAAGAAATCCGAAGGCAGGCACGCGATGGTCGAGAGGAAAGGTTGTTACAGTAAGGTATTTGTCATCCAGAATTTTTACAGGATCATTCCCGGAGAGTCCCGTGAAGTTAATATCAAAGTTGAGATGGATGTCAAAATCGGAAAGATGTGATGAAAGGATTCCTTCAAAGTTCCGGGGTGCATAGAGACAGATCGGATTTGTTCTTCCCATAAGGCTGAATGTAGACAGAAGCCCATAAAGCCCGAACACATGGTCGCCGTGGAGATGGCTTATGAAGATGTGGTTAATTTTCCCGAACCGCAGTTTGTTTTTGCGGAGCTGCATCTGGGTTCCCTCTCCGCAGTCTATTAAATACAACCGCTCATGCGCATTGAGCACATGAGCGGTTGGAAATCTTTCTGATGTTGGCAATGCAGAACTACTGCCAAGTATGCTTAATTTCATCGGCGCCCTGCAATGCTATCAGCTTCACGATATCATTTTTTCAGCATCCGCTACTGTACCTGTAATTGTCAGGACAGTATCGAGCTGAGAAATTGTGATAAGTCTTTCAACGGCTTCATTCAGTCCGCAGAGGACAAATGTTCCGCCAGCATTTTTGCATAATCTGTTCGCCACCAGGATGGCGCTCAGACCTGAAGAGTCGCAGTACTGACATTTTTCAAGGTCAAGGATGATGTTTTTCTCACCCTTCCCTGAAACCAGCACAAGTTCAGACTTAAGAGCGGGAGCTATATGTGTATCAAGCTTCTCCGACTGGATCTGGATTACAGTGCTGTTATTCCGGCTCTCTATAACGAAATCCATAATATTAAATTTTTACACTCCTAATTTAGGAAATATTTCTATTCTTTTGAAGCTTTATTTTGTTTTTCTTCCATTTCTTCTTTCAAAGCTGCAAGCTGAGTTATATCTCCAAGAGTTGTTTTCTCTGCACCTGATTTCGCTTTTCTCGGTGATTTCTTCGGCTTTTCAGCATCTTGCTTCCTTGCGGGAGCCTCGGCAGATTTCTTCTCATCCTCAAAGGTCCTGCTGTGGGAAACAATGATCTTTTTAGCTGATTTGTTGAATTCAATTACCTTGAACATCAGCTTCTCATCAACTTTCACCATCAGCCCGTCTTCCTTCACCAGATGTTTCGGCGTGGCAAATCCTTCAACTCCATACGGAAGAGCTATAACAGCACCTTTATCAAACACTTCCATCACCGTTCCTTCATGCACTGAATCAACGGTAAAGAGTTTTTCAAAGACATCCCACGGATTTTCCTCGAGCTGTTTATGACCGAGGCTGAGCCTCCTGTTTTCCTTATCTATCTCAAGGACAACAACTTCAATCTCAGCATCAATAGCTGTGAATTCTGCAGGATGCTTGATCTTTTTCGTCCATGAAAGATCTGAGATATGAATAAGGCCGTCAACGCCTTCTTCGATTTCAACAAAAACGCCGAAGTTTGTAAAGTTTCTGACTTTGGCAGTATGCTTCGATCCGACAGTATATTTTTCATCGATATTCTGCCATGGGTCGGGTTTAAGCTGTTTGATTCCGAGCGACATTTTCCTTTCGGTCCTGTCGAGTGTAAGTATCACTGCTTCAACCTCGTCGCTCACTTTCATGAACTCCTGGGCGCTGCGAAGGTGCTGCGACCATGACATCTCGGAGACGTGGATAAGTCCTTCAACGCCAGTGGCAATCTCAACGAATGCACCATAATCGGCCATGACAACGACTTTACCTTTAACCTTGTCGCCCACCTTGAGGTTCGGGTCAACCGAATCCCACGGATGAGAAGTAAGCTGCTTGAGTCCGAGTGCTATCCTTTTCTTGTCATCATCAAAATCGAGGATAACGACATTCAGTTTCTGGTCAAGCTGCACGATCTCCTCGGGATGATTGACTCTTCCCCAGGAAAGATCGGTTATATGGATAAGTCCGTCAACGCCTCCAAGGTCGATGAAGACACCATATGATGTAATATTCTTAACGGTTCCTTCCAGAACCTGTCCTTTTTCAAGTTTTGCGATGATCTCCTTCTTCTGCTGTTCAAGTTCAGCTTCAATAAGGGCTTTATGGGAAACGACCACGTTCTTGAATTCCTGGTTGATCTTTACCACTTTGAATTCCATCGTTTTGCCAACGAAAACATCGTAGTCGCGTATAGGTTTCACATCTATCTGTGATCCCGGGAGAAATGCCTCGATGCCGAAAACGTCGACAATCATTCCGCCTTTCGTGCGGCACTTGATGTAGCCTGTAATGATCTCATCCTTTTCAAGAGATGCATTAACCCTGTCCCATGAATTGATTGCGCGGGCCTTCTTGTGCGAAAGGAGAAGCTGTCCTTTCTTGTCTTCCTGGCTCTCAACGTACACTTCAACGGTGTCGCCGACCTTCAGGTTCGGGTTGTACCGGAATTCATTAAGGCTCACAACACCTTCTGATTTGTATCCGATGTTGATGACGACTTCGCGGGGAGTCATCTGGATCACTGTTCCGTGGACCACCTCATCAACCGCGACGGTTGAAAGGGTTTCATCATAGAGCGCTTCGTATTCCTTGTACCTGGGAGACGATTTCTTTTCCTCGCTTTCAAAGCTCTCCCAGTCAAATTCATTAACCGTATGCCTCGAACCAGACTCAATGCTTAACTCAGCATCCGTTCCGGACTTTGCCTTCCTTGGCTTTTTTTCTTTCTTTGGTTCCTCTGAAACCTCTTTAAATTCAGCTTTTACCGGTTCCCCGGTTTCAGGTTCCGGTGCTTTGGCACTCTCTTCGGCTTTCTGCGGAGCTTTTGCCTTTGCAGCATCTTCTTCCTCAACAGGAATTACCTCCTCTTCAAAAGCCTGTTCAATAATTTTTTCCTTTGTTTCCTTAACCTTTGCTTTTTTAACAGGTTTTACAACATCATCTTCTTTTTCGACAACCTCTTTCCTGGTCGTCTTCTTTTTGCTTTCAGTCATAATTTAAATTTAAAAGAACTAATAATTAATAAGTTAGACATTATATTGAAAAAATAGTGTGCAAAGATAGCCATATATTTGAAATATTTTAAAATAAATGGAAGATTTTCAGGAGGTTTACATTCCCCACAATACGTACTCACTCCCTCCAGAACAACACGTACCCACCCCCTTAATCCCCCTCCCTGCTTCGCAAGGAGGGGGAGATTACTGATATACAACGGATTACGCCTCCTCCTTACGAAGCAGGGAGGGGGTCGGGGGGTGGGTACATGTGATCCAATGAAGGGGATTGGGGGTGGGTACATGCTGCCATGATGGGGGGTTGGGGGGTTTTATCATATCTTATATTATCTTTGCATATTACCAAAATTAAACAAGAAATCTCCTTTATGAAAATTGCCGTCGTCGGAACAGGATATGTCGGACTGGTCACCGGTACATGTTTTGCTGAAAGCGGGGTCGATGTAACCTGTGTGGATAATGACAAGGAAAAGATAAAAGCGCTCCAGGAAGGCTCTGTGCCAATCTATGAACCGGGACTTGAAGATATGATCCGCAGGAATGTCGGTAAAAAAAGACTTTTATTTACCACCAGGCTCAGGGATGCCCTCGCCGGTTCCGAGGTTGTATTTATAGCTGTGGGAACCCCTCCGGGAGAAGACGGAAGCGCCGACCTGAGCCATGTTCTCTCAGTGGCAAGGGAGATTGGAGCTTTGATATCCGGTTATCTTGTTATTGTCACAAAAAGCACTGTTCCTGCCGGCACATCAGTGAAGATCAGGAAAGTCATTAAGGAACAGCTTGCTGAACGGAAACTCAGGATAGCTTTCGATATGGCATCCAACCCTGAATTCCTTAAGGAGGGCGCTGCTGTTGAAGATTTTCTAAGACCTGAAAGAATAGTCATCGGCATTGACAATGAAAAGACAGGCGGCATAATGAAACGCCTCTACATGCCCTTTGTTCTGAACAACCACCCGATAATTTTCATGGATATTCTGTCGGCAGAGATAACCAAATATGCAGCCAATGCGATGCTTGCAACAAGGATAAGCTTCATAAACGAAATAGCAAACCTCTGCGATATCCTTGGCGCCGACATCAACCAGGTAAGAAAAGGCATCGGAGCTGACTCAAGGATCGGAGGCAAATTCCTTTACCCCGTTTCCGGCTACGGTTGATCATGCTTCCCTAAAGATGTTAAGGCTATCATTAAAACAGCAAACGAGAACGGATATGAGCTTAAGGTCATAAAAGCAGTTGAGCAGGCAAATCAGTATCAGAAAAATGTGATATTCAATAAGATACATAAATATTTCGGCGGCAGGATCGAAAACAAGACTATCGGGATATGGGGATTGTCATTCAAGCCGAAGACCGATGATATAAGAGAATCCTCATCAGTTTATCTTATCGAAAAGCTTCTCGGCGAGGGAGCGGAGGTGAAAGCATACGATCCGGCTGCCATGAATGAAGCAAAGAAGAAGCTTGGCAGGAAGATCTCCTTTGCCTCTGATCCTTACGAAGCCCTGAAAGGGGTTGATGCAATGGCGCTGATGACCGAATGGTCGGAGTTCCACCTGCCCGACTTCAGAAGAATGGCGAAGCTCATGAAAGGCAGGGCAATATTTGACGGACGAAATATTTACGATCCGGAACTCATTAAGAAGATGGGATTTAAATATTTTGGAATAGGGAGAAAATGACCCCCCGCCCCCTAAAGGGGGGTTAAAACCCACTTACCTCAATGGGTTTATAGCCCCCCTTCAGAGCTCGCACTGAGTCCCGAGTCTCGGGACGAAGTGGGGGTTGGGGGGTTGATAAAAGTAGAATATTATGAAAGGAATAATTCTTGCAGGCGGCTCGGGAACAAGACTTTACCCGATAACCAGTGCTATATCGAAGCAGATGCTCCCGGTATATGATAAACCGATGATCTATTATCCGTTATCTGTGCTGATGCTGGCAGGCATAAGGGATATACTCATTATCTCAACTCCGCGTGATCTTCCGGGATTTCGCAGCCTCCTTGGCGACGGTTCACCCCTGGGGATAAGGTTCAGCTATATTGAACAACCATCGCCTGACGGTCTTGCACAGGCATTTATTATTGGAGAAAAATTCATCGGATCCGATACTGTCTGCATGATCCTCGGCGACAATATCTTCTATGGTCATGGTTTTGGTGATGTGCTTCTGAAAACAGCTGAACTTAAAAAGGGCGCCTGCGTATTCGGATATTACGTTAATGATCCGGAAAGGTATGGCGTTGTTGAGTTTGACAAAAACCGTAAAGCTGTAAGCCTCGAGGAGAAGCCGTTAAAGCCAAGGTCAAACTACGCTGTCACAGGATTGTACTTCTTCGATAATACCGTTTCAGCAAAAGCAAAATCGCTGAAACCTTCAGCCCGCGGCGAACTTGAGATAACCGACATAAACAGGCTCTATCTTGCGGAAGGATCTCTTGAGGTAAAGCTAATGGGAAGAGGCATGGCCTGGCTCGACACCGGCACCTATGAGAGCCTCCTGCAGGCAGCAAACTTCATTGCAACCCTTGAACAGAGGCAGGGGCTGAAGGCATCGTGCATCGAGGAGATCGCCTTCAAGAGAGGATTTATCAGCAGGGACCAGCTCAAAGCCCTGGCAGAACCTGTAAAAAAGAGCCAGTATGGTAAATACCTCCTCAGGATAGCGTCAGAGGAAATTAATATTTTTGAAGGTTGACAGAATTATTATCAGAGTAAAGATGGAAATCATAAAAACCGGTTTTGAGGGATTGTACGTTATCAAACCAACAGTATATTCTGATCAGCGGGGCTACTTTTTTGAAAGCTATAACCAGGAGAATTACATGAAATCCGGAATTGACTTTATGCCTGTGCAGGATAATGAATCCAGGTCTTCCATAGGTGTAATACGCGGACTGCACTACCAGCTGAGGCCGTATGACCAGGCTAAGCTGATCAGGGTTGTGGAAGGACGTATCTTTGATGTTGCACTCGACCTGAGAAAGAATTCCTCCACTTACGGCAAATGGTTCGGCACAGATCTCGACTCCGGGAGTAAACACCAGCTTTTCATACCAAAAGGATTTGCTCACGGGTTTTCCGTTATAAGCGATATTGCTGTAATACAATATAAGGTTGACAGTGTATATAACAAACTTGCAGAGAGAGGAATAGCTCTTAATGACCCGGATCTTGGAATAGACTGGAAATTAAAGAACATTGAACCTGTCATCAGCGACAAGGACAGGAAAAATCCCTCATTTGCAAAAGCTGAAAAGAATTTCTGAATCCGAATTGAAGAAAATGGCAGTATTACTTGTCACCGGAGCAAATGGCCAGCTTGGCAGCGAAATAAGAGCTGCCTCAAAGAATTATTATGGTTATGACTTCATCTTCACCGATATAGATACACTTGATATCTCATCAACTGAAAAAACTGCGTCATTTATTCAGGACTATTCACCTGACTGGATCATCAACTGTGCTGCTTACAATCATGTGGATAAAGCTGAGAGTGAGCCTGATAAGGCCATGACTGTTAACTCAAAGGCTGTGAAGAACCTGGCAGAAGCAATCAGAGGCTCCGAGACAAGGCTCATACATCTGTCATCAGACTACGTCTTTGACGGTGAAGCAAATACACCCTATAAAGAAGATGCCATTACAAATCCGCAGGGAGCATACGGACGGTCAAAGCTTGAGGGCGAAAGAGCGGCCCTCCTGCATAACGGAACGATGGTCATCAGGACATCCTGGCTATATTCTTCATACGGAGCCAACTTTGTAAAAACGATCCTGACCAGAGGCAAAGAAAAAGAGACGCTCAGAGTTGTATACGATCAGGCCGGCGCGCCAACTTATGCAGCCGATCTGGGAGAGGCAATCCTGAACATTGTTTCAGGTGTTATAAGGAACAGGATGGCTTTCACAGCTGGAATATACCACTATTCAAATGAAGGCGTTTGCAGCTGGTACGACCTGGCTCTCGAAACCGTTCGAGAGGCCGGATTAAACTGCAAGGTATATCCGATACTGTCAAACGAGTATCCTTCTGCAGCAAAGAGACCCTCCTATTCAGTTCTGGATAAATCAAAAATTAAAGAGACATATAATATTGAGATACCTCACTGGAGGGACAGTTTGAAAAGATGTATTAAACTAATAATATGAGACCTACCCCCTTCCTGACCTTCCCCCAAGGGGGCAGGGAGAGCACCCTCCCCCCTGGGGGAGGGCCGGGGTGGGGGTTTTAAAGACTATAAGACCATAAGACTATAAGACTAATAGACAATAACATGATATCACCAGACGAAATCAGAAAGAGAGCCCAGGCCTGGCTTGGAAGCGAGTTCAATGACGAGACCCGCAACGAGGTCCGCGAAATGCTCGAAAAAGACGAAAAGAAGCTGACAGATGCTTTCTACCAGGATCTTGAATTCGGTACCGGAGGACTCAGGGGCATCATGGGCGCAGGCACCAACAGGATGAATATATACACTATGGGAATGGCCACCCAGGGACTTTCTAACTACATTATTAAGAAATGCGGGACAAAGGATATTCGGGTAGCAATTGCGCATGATTGCCGTAACAACAGCAGATTGTTTGCAGAAAGCGCTGCTGATATTTTCACAGCTAACGGCTTTGACGTCTACCTTTTTGAATCGCTCCGACCTACTCCGGAGCTTTCATTCGCGATCAGACATTTTAAATGCCAGAGCGGCATTGTGATCACAGCTTCTCATAATCCTCCGGAGTACAATGGTTACAAGGCATACTGGGACGACGGGGGCCAGGTTGTTGCTCCTCACGACGAGGCTGTCATAAATGAGGTGCGAAGCATTAAATCAGTAACCGAAATTAAATTTAACGGCAACAGTGAGAAGATACATATCATCGGCAAAGAGACTGATGATGCATTCCTATCTGAAGTTCTTAAAATGAGGATCAATCCTGAAGTGATCAGCAGGTCGAGTGATATGGGAATTGTATTTACACCAATACATGGCACAGGGTTTCCCCTTGTACCTGAAGCCCTCAGGTTATTTGGTTTTAAGAAGGTTATCAGCGTACCTGAACAGGAAAAGCCTGACGGCAACTTCCCGACAGTCAAATCGCCAAATCCTGAGGAGCCCGGCGCCCTGAAGCTTGCAATTCAGAAAGCTGTTGAGACCTATGCTGACCTGGTGATGGCCACCGACCCTGATGGAGACAGGCTTGGGATCGCGTGCAAAAACAAGGAGGGGCAGTTTGTTCTGCTGAACGGAAACCAGACAGGGGTCCTTCTTATTTATTATATCCTGTCGCAATTCAGGGAAAAGAACAAATTCAGGGGGAATGAGTTTATAATCAAGACAATCGTTACAACCGACCTTATGGACAGGATCGCTGAAAGGTATAAGGTAAAATGCTATAATGTACTCACCGGTTTCAAGTTCTTTGCCGAGCTCATAAGGAATCTTGAAGGAAAAGAGAAATATATCGGCGGTGGTGAAGAGAGCTATGGCTTCCTGCCAGGTGATTATGTAAGAGACAAGGACGCTGTTGGTTCATGCGCTCTTATCGCAGAAGCTGCAGCATGGGCGAAAAGCAGGGGAAATACCCTTTACCAGATGCTCATTGATATTTATCTTGAGTATGGACTTTACCGGGAAAAACTCATTAATGTTGTTCGCAAGGGAGCTGAAGGTGCAGGCGAGATAAAAGCAATGATGGTTGCCTTCAGGAATAATCCTCCCAAAAGCATAAACAACAGCAGGGTTGTCAGGATCAACGATTACGAGACTCGTGAGTCAACAGATCTCCTTACCGGAAAGAAGACCCCGATTAAACTCATAAATTCGGATGTCCTCCAGTTTTTCCTTGAGGACGGATCAAAGATATCAGTCAGGCCTTCCGGTACAGAGCCGAAGATCAAATTTTATTTTAGTGTAAATTGTACACTTAATTCTGTATCAGCCTTTGATGAGACCGAAAAGCGGCTTGACCAAAGGATAGACGGGATAATCAGAGATTTGAAACTGGCCTAGGTAATTATTAACCACAGAGTTACACGGTTGAAAAGCGGAGTTTCACGGTTTTAAAACAGTGTTACTCCGTAATAAACTCCGTGACACTTCCGTGGTTAATTTTTTTATTCCCCGATAATTTTCACAAGCACCCGCTTGCGGCGCTTACCGTCGAATTCGCCATAAAAGATTTGTTCCCAGGGACCGAAATCCATCCTTCCGTTTGTAACTGCCACCATTACCTCCCTGCCCATCACAGTTCGCTTTATATGAGCGTCTGCATTATCTTCAAACCCGTTGTGATGGTACTGATCATACGGTTTCTCAGGAGCCAGTTTTTCGAGCCATACCTCAAAATCGTGATGCAGTCCTGATTCATCATCATTTATGAATACTGATGCGGTAATATGCATTGCGTTTACAAGTATCAGCCCCTCCTTTACACCTGAATCATTCAGGCATCTCTCTACCTGACCGGTTATATTGACAAATGCACGGCGTGTTGGTGTTTCAAACCAGAGTTCCTTACGATATGATTTCATTGTTTTTTCCCGGAAAGTTAAAGAATAATCTGAAAACCATGAATTGTCAATTCATATGATCGTTTTGTGAGATTGTAATTTATTATTATCCTGTCATTTTAGTAAATTTGATAATATGCAGGTCAGGGTGAATTGAACAGGTTCTTCCAGGCCTTAATATTTATGAATAATATCCTTCTGAAACTGGTATTTGTTATGCTGGTTAACTCACCAGTTCAGGAAAAACAGGCATATATTCTGATCAATAGTATTCGTGATTTCGGGGGCTTATACTCTGACTGCCCCGTTTATGTTTTCGTAAGCGATACCTCCGGCACTCCCTGCTATTCTTTAAAATCACTGAACGCAATATTGGTTCCTCTTGATGACGCTGACACTCTGCCTGACTACCCTTTCCTGAACAAGGTACTGGCTTGCGCCAGAGCTGAAGAACTACTGCAGGGAAAATCAGAAATCATAGTCTGGATGGATGTTGATGCTCTTGTGCTTAACGAACCCTCTGAATTCTGTCTGGAGAAGAATAAGATCATCGCCATCAGGCCCGTAAATCTCAGGAATAATGTCGGCTTACCGGCAGATAGTAAAGCTGATCCCTATTGGAAAAGAATATTTGATTATACAGGACTCAAAACGAAGAAAGTGCCTGAAGTTGAAACACTGGTAGATTCTCAAATGGTAAGAATGTACCTTAACAGCGCCGTTTTCTCAATTCGCCCTGAGGCAGGTATTTTTACCGAGTGGAAAAAACTTTTCCTGCTTCTGGTTTATGACCGTAACTTTCAAAAAGAAGCATGCGTTACTGATAATCACAGGTTGTTTCTCCATCAGTCTGTTTTAAGCGCCGTGGTGGCAGCGAAGGCAAAAAAAAGCCAGATTCAGTGGTTCTCTCAAAAAGCAGCCTACCCGCTTCATCATCATTGCCAGCTTCCGCATGGGAAAAGAGTCATTGACCTGAACCATACGGAGAGTCTGATATATGAAAACCTTTGGAACGTTCCGAACTGGGTGATGAGTGTAATAAGGGTTGATGAACCATTAAGATCCTGGTTGCAGGAGATATATGAAAAGGAAACAGGCAAGGGAGTATATATACTTTAGCTCTTAAAACAACACAACAGAATTACATTTAATCCATTTTTCGGCATATCTCAAATTAAAAAAGATAACAATGAAAACAGTGAAGACCAGAATGACGATTGTGATCATTATTGCATCCCTTTCGAATGTAACAATTGGACAAAATAAAGCTGTGTCAGACACATCAGGCGATTACACAGCCGTAAAGCACGCCATCGAACAGGCGATCGGCTGGGCCATTGAAAAAGATTTTGAAGCCATGTATAAATTATGGGCAGAAGATCTGTTCCACTTCTGGCTCTTTTCAGATAGCAAGGTCATAGGGCTGGAGGACTTTAAAAAGCACTCAGAGGTATGGAAAGATCCCGAATTTCGCGGTACATCTTTTGCATTCAGGGATTTGCGGATAGTTTTTTCCGGTTCGGGCGATGTTGCCTGGTACTCGTGTTTCCTGGATGACTGCAGCTCATATAAGGAAAAAGAATCCTGCCTTAAAGATGTCTTCCAGACAGGAGTTCTGGAGAAAAGAGAGGGCCGGTGGGTTCATGTGCTGATGCACGGTGCATATCCCATCGATAAGATCCCTGAAAATTATGTCAGGAGATTCTATTCAGATATCTTTAAGGACAGCTCCGGAAATTAGCCGGCCTTCCCATTTAACACTCAAGACTAACCACTTAAAGGCACTTTATACCTCTCAGCGAATTCCTTTGCGCGGGTATTTTATTGTTCGTATTTTTCTGATGAACTTTCATTGCTTCAAGCTATCAGCAAGTAAATGTGTGACTGACGCAGCGAAGCTGTAAAATTTCTGTAATTTAGTTATCATTTACAAGTTATGCCCGATTCTAAAACAAAAAGTGAATTTAAACCGGGTTTCTGGTTCTTTCAGATATCGGGATGGATAGGCTTCGGGATTACCGATGCACTTATCAGCCAATTTGACTATATCACCAGAAGTCCGGGAGATTTCATGATCTGGCTGGTAAGTCTTCTGCTAGGCTTCGTAATATCCTTTGGATTAAGAATTTATTACAGGTATTTTTTAAAGAAAAAATCGAATATACTTACAGCTGCCCTGTTAATCATATCCGGGTCCATTGTTGCTGCACTGCTCTGGCAATATGTGGGTGAATTTATCCGCAGACCTCTTACTGGTGGAGAGAATATATCAAGTTATGAACCGGGATATCTGGTGCAAAGAATTTATACGCTGATATGGCCTTTCTTTGTCTGGAGTGTACTTTACTTCGGGATCAAGTTCTGGATAAGTATGGTTGAGGAAAAGATCAGGGCAAGCAGGGCCGATGCTGATGCCCGACAGGCACAGCTTCAAATGCTCAGATACCAGATAAACCCTCATTTCCTGTTTAATACCCTGAATTCCGTAAGGGCTTTGATAAGGAGGGAAACTGAATCAGCCGAAATGATGATCACCGAATTCTCCGATTTCCTCAGGTACACACTTCAGCACAATAATAAAACATTTGTTCCGCTGGATGAAGAGATTGAGATTGCAAGAAAATACCTGCTTCTGGAAAAGATAAGGTTTGAGAACAGGCTTGTCTACAGCTTTGAGAATACAGCTGAAAGTCTCAAAATCCAGGTATTATGCTTTCTTATCCAGCCGTTTGTCGAGAATGCAATAAAACATGGTCTGAAAGATTCTCCATCAGGAATTGCAATGGCAATACGATCCTTTATTAATGATCAGGCACTGCATCTGGAAATCGAAAATACAGGGCGCTGGATCCCTGAAACGGAAGAATGCGGAACAGGCATAAAAAATGTCACCGACAGGCTTGCTACTGCATATCCGGGAAATCATACCTTTGAAATTGAAAAAGGAGATAAAATTGTCAGAGTCTCTATTTCAATCAATCTGGAAAAATGAACACATACCGGGCTTTGATCATTGATGATGAACGGCTTGCCAGAGCTACTCTTTCGGATATGCTGGCAAGATACCCGGAAATTCAGATAATTGGCGAAGCGGAATCTGTTGCTGATTCGATTAATCTGATATCCCGTCTTAATCCCGATCTGCTTTTCCTCGATATTCAGCTCAGCGATGGAACGGGATTTGATCTTCTTAACAAAATATCATTTTCCGGCAAAATAATTTTTATTACCGCATACGATGAGTTTGCTTTAAGGGCTTTTGAAGTGAATGCAATCCATTACCTTATGAAGCCTGTATCTCACAGGCAGCTTAATATAGCAATTTCGAGACTGGATAAAAAAGAAAACGGAGAAGAACCTGCCAGGGATATTAAATACAAGTATACTGACCGGCTCCTTTTACCCTGCGGTAATTTCCTGAATTTCATAAAGATCAGTACAATAACCACAATAATTGCTGCGGGTGATTATACTCTGATCCGTACAGGTAATGGCAAAGAATTTATCGATTCCAAAACCATGACAGAATGGGAAAACAGGCTTCCCGGAAATCACTTTTTAAGGATCAACCGTTCCACGATCATAAATTTTGATGCGATAGAAAAAACCGAACAGTTGTCTGTTAACCTGGTTCTTATCACTGTTAAAGGTTTATCTCAACCCTTCAGGATAAGCAGGTCGTACTATAAAAAGATCCGGGAAAAATTCAAATGACAGCATCAGCTGAGCAGACCGGAACAATCAAAACTGAACTCATTATCAATTTATTATCATAGGAGGCTGAATATGAAACGAAATATTATTGTTCTGTCAATCTTGATTTGCTTATTGATTGATATGACTTCATGTACATGTCAGAATAAGCAGTATAAAAGAATCTTTAAGACTGTCTGGAAAAAGGTCAATAAGAGTTATTATGACCCTGCATTTGGTGGCCTTGACTGGAAGGATATTCATGACAGGTATCTGCCAAAGATCAGGGGTGCTGAGAACGACCAGGATTTTTACAGGCTGGTGAACAGGATGCTTTGGGAGCTGAATGTATCGCATGCAAACTTAATACCGCCGGGAAATCTGGCACGGTCCGAACCCCTGGTTTGTGCTGAGGGGAGTCCGGGATTCGACCTCCGCCTGCTGAACGGTGAGGCAGTGATCATATCTGTCAGATCCGGGTCTCCGGCATGGGAGGCAGGTCTGCGTCCCGGCTATGTAATTCAGGCCGTGGATGAAATCCCTGTTGAGCAAATCATACAGGAAGCAGAATTACTGATGCGACCTCCGTATAACTGCCGGGGATGTACAGGAATATTCACTAAAGCAGTTCTGAGTCGCATTTATGGTTCTGCGGGTACGCAGGTTTCAATCAAATATTCAGAAGACAGAGGAGAAGAAAAAGATACTTCATTAATACGTATAAAACGGAATGGAAGAGCTCTCGGGCCTAAAGGTATGCTCTACCTGGCAGTGGATTTCGAATCAAAGCTTCTGGAAAACGGGATCGGATATATAAAGTTAAACACTTTCCAGCAGCCTCTTGCCCCTCAGATATCCAATGCCATTAAATCGATGGGAGATGTAAAGGGGATAATTTTTGACCTGCGCGGGAATGCCGGTGGAGAAATTGAAGAGATGCCTGATCTTTTTCTTAATGACACATCATTGCTGTTTCTCAGGAAGTCCGGAAATGGAGAAACAAAGATGTTTTTCAATCCTGCTGAGGAGACTTACAAAGGCCCGCTCGTCCTGCTTGTTGATCAGTTAAGCGGCTCAGCGTGTGAGCTTTTCGCAGCCTGCCTTCAGGCAGCAGGGAGAGCTGTTGTTATCGGAGAGCAGAGTCCCGGGGCAGTAATGGAATCGGATATGAAGGTTTTTCTGAACGGATCAATTCTCATGTATCCTGTGGCTCAGCCAGTCACGCCGGAGGGTCGGGTACTGGAAGGATATGGAGTTGTCCCGGATATAGAGGTCGGGCTTGACCGTGAAATGCTGCTGAAAGGTGTCGATTCACAGATTGACACTGCTATAAATATCTTAAAAAGATATAATACCATTTATTGAGATAGAGATTCATATTAAACCGCGAATGATTTTACTCTCGCGGTTTTTCTTTACTTTTAAAATGTCTATCTATTGAAAAGCAGAATGAGAAGGCCAGTTATAACACCAGCTTTAATAGTACTTCTATCGTCAAATCTTGTCGCCCAAACCAGTTTATCTGCTCTTGATAACGCAATCATCAAAGCTGAGGACAGGATTGAAACCAGCTCTATTCCTTCATTCAGAAACCTTGAGAGCTTTATTGTCTGGCATGCAGGTAGTTACAAACATATTAATTATTATAACGGTGTATCCGGTCAAACACTTCACCAGGTTCAGTCACAGACTAAAAGTATTGTATCGTTATTGCTTGGAATCGCTATTGACAAGGGATTTGTAAAAAGTGAGTATGAACCGGTGTCTCTCTTCTTCCCTGAATATTTTGGAAAGGAAGACAGCCTTAAGTCACTTATCACAATACGGGATTTATTGACAATGTCGGCAGGTTTTGAATGGGAAGAAATGCTTCCTTTTAATGACCAGCGGAATAATAATATAAATATGAATTATAGCGGCAACTACGTGAAGTATGCGTTATCAAGGCCTATGTCTGTAAAACCATTTACAGAATTCAAATATAACAGCGGATCGCCGATGATAGTAGCCGGGATAATTGAAAAAACTGCAGAGATGCCGTTGGACAGGTTTGCAGAAACATATTTGTTCAAGCCTTTAAACATCAGAGAATATCGCTGGATAAAAGATACAACAGGATTCTGCCATGCAGGCGGAGGATTGTTCCTGAAACCTGTTGACATGCTGAAGATAGGTGTCCTGGTACTCAACAACGGAAAATGGGAAGGTGGAAGTATTGTTTCAGAAGAATGGATAAAGAAGAGCTGTGAGCCCTCTTTTCAGACCACATTCAGCGATTTCAGTTATGGATATTCCTGGTGGATTAAGGACATCAATGTGACCGATATAAAAACCACAAAAATAGTATCAGCCCAGGGAGCCGGAGGTCAGTATATGTACATTCTGCCGGAATATGACCTGATAGTCGCATTCACCGAAAATAATTTCGGGACACCGCTTGTCGGACCTTTTCTTTTTGAAGCGTATATTTTACCAGCCTTAAAATACCTTCAGTAATTCCTTAAATAAGATACATTTACCAGTCAGACGTACTGTAGCCACTTCAGGCAGACTGGAAATTCATACATACAATTCGTAAATTGCATTTAATTCATTTTCAATCATCTTGGGAAATTGTATTCAACTTCTTACAATGTTTAACCTAATGCTTTCAGATTAGTATGAAAAGGACCATTACATATCCTGGAAAACCCTTTTACCGGACAGAACAGGGAGATTCTGTACGGTATAATTGAGAGCTTCTTCAATCAAAATATGACATTCAACAGGTTCCTGTTTATCAGGGAAGAAAGGAACGGAGATCAGCGGAATATTAATACCGCAAAATAAATTCCAGGACTGATAATAAATTGACTTATTCAGAAAATGACCTTAACAGCCCTGGATATTCATTACTGAACAGGGGAATGAATAATTAATAAATAAAGGTATTCAGACTTGCACTTGAAATTTATCCCGGGAATAACAATGCGAAAGAAATGCTGGAAAAACTTAAGCCTGAAAAATAATATTAATATGAAATCCACATTTGTCATAACCTTCTTTCTGTTCCTGATAAGTATTGCATTAAACGCACAGTATGACACATGTACTGATGCATTGACCGGCCCCTGGCTCGGACAGAAGCCGCCGGGAATGAAGCCGGAAACAGGATACTTCAAAATGTTTTTAATGCCAGCTTTTAAAATAGGTATCTGCAACGCATGGCTGTTCATGAGTGCATTTATCATTCAGATGTTTGCAATCATGCTGATAAGCAAACGGGTGATGGAAAGAAGTCATATCCCCGACGAGGCGAGAAAGAGAAAGTATGAGCGATATATCAGTTTCATTGGTAATTTCATCTGGTTATTAGCTCTGTGCTATTCTGTTTTCTTACCCCTCCTGATCAATACTGTATGGTTTTATATTGGCTTATCTGTTTTTGTTCCTGGTTTGATACTGATGTCTGTTGCCACTTTTAACTTCATTGTTGCACCGGCAGATCAGTTAATAACAGCAGGGGCATACCGGTTTTCACGGCATCCTATGTATTTAGCCACTTTATTAATCTGTCTGGGTGCCGGCATCGCTGCATTATCATGGTTTTTTATTTTATTAAGCATAATCATGACTTTCTGTTTTTATCAGGAGGCGCTTATTGAGGAGAGACATTGTTCGAATAAATATGGTAAGGATTATCAGAAGTACATGCGGGGAACACCGAGGGTGTTTGGTGTTCCGATGATGTTCAGGAGCCATGATTAAAGGACCTGATTGAATAGAAAGCAAAGAAAATTGAGTTTGGCTTTAACAAACAGAATGAAACTACCAAACCAAAAATTGTAGTAGAAATAAAAAGGAAAGATTATGAAAACAAAATTTTTCAGCTGGATTCGAGAAGGGATTACACATCCCCGTGTAGCCATTTACCTGAAAATCGTTGCGATCCTGATGCTTTTAAGTGCCTTGTCCCATCTGGGCAGCATTATGGGCATCATCGGCGGCACCTGGGTGGTTAAACCCTGGCACTTCCGGGTAGCCGATCTCCTGTTGTTGCCCATCTGTCTGGTCCTGGCCTGGGGTCTTTGGAAGGCCATGTTTTGGGCAGTAGTATTCTGGCTGGCAATGGTGGTACTCTTTCAGGCAGTACCGTTCCTGCTCTTCGGGGAATCTTTTGCTTCCAGTCCAAGCGAGCAGACGATGCACTACGGCCAAGTGGTATTCCACGCCATTACGTTAGGGATCCTGTTCGTGCTTCTGCCGCGCAAAAAAGGAAGTTGAACTCAGAAGATCTCTTCTTTTACCCGAAGTCAGGAAGAGGCCAAACTCTATATCAGCAATCGGACGAAAGACGGGACATGGACTTCCAGCCGGAATCTCAGAGAGATCATTAAAAGCAATATCAGCCAGAAGCCCTTTTTAACAGTCGTCGGGAGATATCTGTTCTTTAGCATTTCGAATCTTCATTTACAAGGGAATTGCCGGTTGTAAGAAACAATTGTTATCCTGCAAACTCTCCTGAACGTTTCGTAAATTGCATCTGATTCATTTTCAATCATATTAAGAAATTCGAGATGCTAATTTCCGATTGTATTAAATGATTTAAAAATGAAAAAGTTTCTTTCAAAAAACAGCTGGTGGTTCTATTTCTTGCTGGCATATCTCATAAGCTGGCCGATCTGGAGCCTGGGCAAAGTTCTTCTTCCTGATAACCTGACAATTATTACAGTCATTATGGGAGGTTTTGGTCCTTTCATTGCAGCTCTTATTATTTTAAGAATAACAAGTGGAGGATCAGGTCTTAAGGATTGGCTTAAAATCACATTCAATTTCAGGATTAATGCTATCTGGTATCTTCTGGGAGGGATTATCCTGCCATTTTTAATTGCAGCAGTCCATCATCTGACTTACCTGGCATTTGGAGGTAAATCAGGCATTGAATTTGGTCCTGAGTGGCTTATTTACTTTATCTATCTGATATCTACAACGCTTCTGACAGGCGGCAATGAAGAGCCGGGATGGAGAGGTTATATTACACCGGTACTTATGCAAAAATTCCATCCTGTATTCGTTTGCACAATTGTTGGCATAGGCTGGGCAGTATGGCATTTGCCAATGTATTTCCTTGAGGGCTGGGGTGGAAATGATCAACCGTTCATCTGGCTGTTAATCTATTGCATACCGCTTTCAATGATACTGACCTGGTTGTATTACAGGTCGCGGAAAAGCATCATCCCTGTTATGCTGTTACATGCCGGGACAAATGTTGTTTTCAGGTACTTCCCGATGGAAACAAAAGTCTTTGATTCCATTGCTGATGAATTCACTCTGATCAAAACAATTGTATACCTGCTGATTGCTGTAATCCTGCTCATTACTACAAGAGGATCCCTTGGATATAGGAAACCGGTTCAAAACGGTAATTAAACACCTGGTGATGAATAGAATAAGAAAGATTAGCATGTTGTTCTTAATCATGATGATATATTCATCATGTTATAATAAAGTATCTGAAGATGACTTCAATGAAGACAGGGAAATTCAGCTTGTGAAACAATCACTTGATAATGTTTTCAGCTGGACTATTAATAAGGATTTTGATCTGTTTTACGGGACCATTGCAAATGACTCTGATTTCATCAGTGTAACTCCGTACGAAAGAGTGAAATTCGGGTTTAATGAAGTAAGGAAAGATTCCGGTTTCTGGGGAAGCCCTCATTTCAAGGCAATAAGGCATGAATTGCGTGATTTGCATATCCGATTTTCACAAAAGAAGGATGTGGCATGGTTCTTCTGCTATCTTGATGATATAAACGAATGGAAAGGAGAGCCTGCCAGCTGGGAGAATGCCAGGTGGACAGGAGTGCTGGAAAAGCGTAATGGGAAATGGATTGTTGTCCAGCAGCATTTTTCGTTTGCGAATGAATAAGTCACAATTCCTGCTTACAACAATAATAAGTATAAGTGCCAAAATGAAAACACTCCTGAAGTACTTAGTTCTTTTAGCCTGTTGTTCAATAGCAAATGCTCAGCAGACTGATTCTTGTACCCGGGTGACTTCCGGACTTGAAGGACCATACCTGGGTCAAAAAGTACCAGGAAAAATACCGGAGATTTTTGCACCCGGTATTGTATCAATAGATGGAGTCCAGTCGAAACTCCTGATAACCCCTGATGGCTTTGAAATAATCTTTCAGAATATGATTTCTGCCGTCAGCTCACCGAATGACCGAAAGATAAGCTTTGTCTGCATTAAGATGGAGAATGACCATTGGGGACTGCCGATCCATATTCCATTCTCACTTGAATATACTAATGATGAACCTGCTCTTTCACCCGATGGTCAGAAGCTGTTCTTTGTTTCAAATCGCCCAAAAGACGGAAGTAATGATCCACAACGAATGCCGGATATCTGGGTTTCGGAAAGAATTTCCAATGGTTGGGGTTTCTCAAAAAATATCGGTGCTCCGGTTAATACTGATGGTGTTGAGGTCCAACCCTTTTACAGCATCGATAACAAGCTTTATTATGGCAGAAGTGATGGAATATATTATTCACAGTATTCAAACGAACATTTCTCAGAGCCTGTAAAATTCGATGATAATATTTTTAAAGGCAGGGTAAGAGGAGTATGTATTTCTCCGGACAATGAAATATTGATTGTACACTCCGACATGACTGGCGGATACGGAAGATGGGATTTGTATATATCATTTAAAGACCAGACAGGCAGATGGACAAAGCTTATCAATATGGGAAATAGCATTAACACTGAACAGGCTGAGGCTAATGCCACTTTCTCACCTGATGGTAAATACTTATTCTTTACCCGTGGTGATGATATTTACTGGGTCTCTGCAAAAATCATCGAAGAGCTGAGGCCGAAAGAATAGCAAAATTAAATTTAAAAACAGGAATAATCGAAATGAAAAAACTACTTGTAAATCAGTATGTTATCTTAAGATCGATCAATATACTACTCATAACTCTTTGTTTATTAACATTCGCTAATGCAGGGACATCTCAACTGAATAGCAATGATACAGCGAGTATAAAAATCCAATCAACAGTGCAAGTTTACTCAGGGAAACTAATAAATTCTCAAAACCATCAACCGGTACCTTATGCAAATATTGGGATCGTGGGGGAAAATATTATCACAACTTGGGATGTAAAATGGGGATACCTGGATTTGGTGATAACTTAGGTTTTTCAGTTCAAGTCGAATGCAAATATTAGTCTTATATTATTTTTTTTACCTGGTCTCTGCAAAAATTATCAAAGAGATGAGGCCGATATAATTAAAAAACCGGATAACAAGAAGATAGGAGAAATCATTATGAAGATTCAAAAAAAAGGAATTATCTGGGCTGTATTGTTGATTTTAATTAACACAAATAACTCATTAGCTCAGGTTATGAATGATGTTGAATATGCTGGCAAAAAAATGAATCTGGATATAAGTACAGGTTTTCAGGGTTCTCTCTCGTTTGGTCAAGTTGGCATAAATTTACCTCAATTCATTGATAACTTTGTTGTTGGCTTTAAGTTCAGAGGGATGAGCTCAACAAATTGGACAACATTTATTCATGAGGAAACGAAACAGTCGGTATCATTCCATCCTGTTGTTATGGCTGGAGTAATAACGCTTGGAGGTACAAATCAGTTCGCAGGAGATGCTTTTAGAGTTTTTGGAAATTGTGAACTACTTGTTGGTTATACTTTTACTCCATACGATAATATGGTATACAAATGCGGAAATTTAGTTGGAGATAATATTACCCTTGGCTTTTTTGGAACATTTGGACTAGAGTATTTCTCATCTAAAATCTCATCGGTATATATTGAATCTGGCGGCGGATTAAAAACAATTAAGGGTGATAAAGACAGTCAGTATGTTATTGCTGCTGCCTGGCAAGGCAGTGGTGCAACTATCAGAATGGGAACTAGAATATACCTGGGAACAAAAAAATTGAAAAAGATCTAAGATAATAATGCACCTGTTTAAAAGAATAAAATAGAAAATTTCACGAAAACAAATTCTTTTCAATCTCACCGGATGGCCCCTGCTACTCTGGCTGGGCGCTAAATGGCTTGATGACTTTGTTTATAAGACAGACATAGATGCAGGTATCTTTATCACCGGCGCAATAATCAGCGTCTCAATCGCAGTTTTACGACTGTATCAGTAATTTTATGTGCTCCTATTTCAAATCCGGCGGATTCCTTAAGATATGAATAGAGCTTTTATGGGTTTTTTACGTATGATTATAGTTTAATTATACTCAGGAGCATGTTGCTGTAATCCTGGGTTAATCTTTATGAGAGATACTTTCTATATACCTTTTATTCAGCTCCTTCAGAGCTGGTCCAGTGTGAGGCCAGTATGCCCCCGGTTTCACCCTAATCTCATATCACATTTATTTATTTGTTAGCTATGTGATTGATTGTTAATAACATGTGTTGATTTGTTGATATAAAAGCCTGAATATCAGATATATATAATAGTTTATCATGTATATT
>JBFYPG010000115.1:0-30242 GCA_041303415.1 Bacteroidales bacterium | reverse complement strand
TAGGTGCTAAACAATAAATTCCATCAATCTTACCTGAGGGTTCTTGAGCCTTTCCCCCTTGGGGGAAACGGGAAAGGGGGTTGTGTCATAAAAAAGGGGAAACGGGAAAGGGGGTTGTGTCATAAAAAGGGGAAACGGGAAAGGGGGTTGTGTGTATGTCATAAACCCCCTACCCGGCCTCCCCCCAGGGGGGGAGGAGTGTTATCATGAAACCTCGGTTAAAAAATGAAGAGGTTGAAACAGAAATTGATAACGTAATAGAACGTATAAATAATTGTTTAGGTGCTAAACAATAAATTCCATCAATCTTACCTGAGGGTTCTTGAGCCTTTCCCCCTTGGGGGAAACGGGAAAGGGGGTTATGTCATAATAAGGGAAACGGGAAAGGGGGTTATGTCAAAATAAGGGAAACGGGAAAGGGGGTTGTGTCATAAAAAGTGAAACTGGAAAGGGGTTGTGTCATAATAAGGGAAACGGGAAAGGGGGTTGAATAATTGAACAATAACAAAGGCCATCTGTTTTAAATTCGTTAACTTTACAAACTCTAACTAATTAAAAATGACATCAGTTCCCGCCCCGATGGAAATAATGGATGGCCGAAACCTCTATTATACCTTCATAGCCGGTGCTAAAAAAGTAATTGAACACCAGATTGAGCTTAACAGGATCAATGTATTTCCGGTAAATGACGGTGACACTGGTACCAATCTTGCATCAACAATCAGGTCAGTAATTGATTCACTTCATCCCAACAGGTCATATAAGATCACTGCCGACAGGATTGCTGAAGCAACTCTTCTTAATGCCCGGGGCAACTCAGGAATAATATTCGCCCAGTTCTTCTACGGTCTGAGCGTGGAGATCGGAGATTTAAGATCAATAACCCTCAGGCAGTTTGCTGAAAGCATTCAGCGCTCAGTAAGATATGTATATGAAGCTGTTGCCAACCCTGTTGAAGGCACCATGCTTACTGTGATCAGGGAGTGGGCAGAATACATATCCCAGACCTGGTATAAATTCAGCGACTTCAACCACCTGATGGTAAGCTCGTACGAGGTACTCAGCAAGTCGCTTCTGGAGACAAAATCAAAACTGAAGGTCCTGGCCAGGAACAATGTTGTGGATGCCGGGGCAAAAGGCTTTGTTCTTTTCGTTGAAGGCATCATTGAATTCATCCACTCGAGGAACATAAAAGAATTATTGCTTTCGAAATCAGAAACCTCTTCATTCCCTAAGATAGAAGAGGTAATTCCTGAAAAGCCAGACCTCCGTTATTGCACCGAGGCTGTCATAAGGAACAGTAATCTTGATAATGCTGCGCTTAAAAATATCTTATCGAAATACGGCGACTCTCTTGTAATTGCAGGATCAGATAAGATCAGAAGGCTGCATATACACACGAATACTCCTGCCGAGCTTTTCGATGAGCTCAGAGGCACAGGCACGATGACCTTCCAGAAGGCTGATGATATGGTGAGGCAGAGCCAGGCTGTCTATGACAGGAAATGGAATATTGCAATTGTCACCGACTCCACCTGCGACCTTTCGCAGGAACTTATCGACAGGTACCAGATAAATATGCTGCCGATAAACATCAGCTTCGGGGAAAACCATTACCTCGACAAGATAACAATGAAGCCGGCCCAGTTTTACAGGCTGCTTGATGAGTGCCCCGATTACCCGAAATCGGCACAGGTAAACGAAAGTTCATTCGTTAATCTCTATTCCCACCTTGCCTCTCACTACGATTCAATAATTGCGATCCACCTCAGCGACAAGCTTAGCGGCACCTATAACAGCAGTCTCAAAGCCGCAAGATCAGTGAGCAGCGAATTCAACAAACCTATATCGGTTATCAATTCAAAAAATCTTTCAGGCGCACTGGGCCTTATCGTATTCAAGACAGCACAGGCCATTGAAGCAGGTTTGCCATATGATGAGATTGTAAGGCTTACGGAAGGATGGGTGAAAAAAGCCAGGATATTTGTCAGCGTGAGAACGCTCAAATACATGGTAAGGGGCGGAAGGGTCTCCGCAGCCAAAGGACTGATAGCAAAAATCCTGAATATCAATCCTATAGTCTCTCTTGATGAGACAGGAAAAGCAATTGTTTTCGATAAGGCATTCAACCAGAGATCAAACATGGAGAAAGTAATGTCGCATATCAGGGCATCCCTCACTGACAATAAGATCTGGAACTACATTGTTCTCCATGCCAATAATGAGGATGCGGCCTCCTGGTACATGGAGAAGATGGAATCGCTTACCGGGATCAAGCCGGTTTCAGTAGTCAATATATCTCCGGTTATCGGAGCAAATGCAGGAGTGGGTGCAGCTTCAGTGGCGCTTCTGTACGAATAATATTTCCTTTATGTCATTCTTTCATATCTGGATCCAGGGTCTTGCGGTCATTATGACAATGATGACACTCCTGTGGATCGTCAGTGTCATAATTAAAAATGTCAGTATTGTTGACCTCTTCTGGGGATTCGGTTTTGTGGTTGCTGCATGGTTCTATTTCCTTTATGGTGAAGGTAATGAAACAAGAAAGTTAGTTGTTTCAATCCTGGTTTCGGTTTGGGGACTAAGGCTCTCTGCTTATCTCATCTGGCGGAATTATGGAAAGGGAGAGGATTTCAGGTACAGGCAGTTCCGGAAGAATTACGGGGAAAAAAGATACTGTTGGGTAAGTTTCTTCCAGACTTTTCTTTTACAGGGAGTCCTCATGTGGCTGATCTCAGCTCCTCTTCTGGGAGCCCAGCATTTTGGAGCAGGAAGATCCCTGAATTTCCATGACGGCATCGGGTTATTCTTATGGATCACCGGTTTTCTGTTCGAAGCCGGCGGAGACTGGCAGCTTGCAAGCTTCAAATCCAACCCGGAAAACAGGGGAAGAGTGCTTGATACAGGATTCTGGCGCTACACCCGCCATCCCAATTATTTCGGCGACTCATCGGTATGGTGGGGATACGGCTTCATAAGCCTGGCCTCAGGAAGCTGGCTGCCGGCACTTGGATCACTGCTGATGACATTGCTGATCATTAAAGTATCAGGAGTGGCAATGCTTGAGAAAAGCCTTAAAGAACAAAAACCTCAGTACAGGGAGTATATTGAGAGAACCAGTGCATTCATACCCTGGTTCCCAAAAAAATAAATGTAAGGGATATAAAAATGAGTTACGAAAATCAATAGAAAATTTCGAAAATAAAATATTCTAAGCCATATAATGCTAGTAATCAATTATTTCCATTTTCTTCTAAATGACCCCCTTTCCCGTCCCGCAAAGCGGGAGCATGAAACCCACTCCTTCCTTAACTTGGGGAGTGTCCCGATAGCTATGTATTTCTTCACAATTCATGTAACAGTTTTTATCTAATTTTTTAGATTGTCTTTATTATCAAATTACCCCCTTCCCGGCCTTCCCCCAAGGGGGCAGGAGCTAAAACCTTTCCCCCTTGGGGGAAATTAGAAAGGGGGTTGTTTCATTAAAAAGAAATGTTAAATTTATACTGAAGTGTTACATAGCTATCGTGAGGGATGGGGGTTTAAGCCTTAAAGAGTACAATATAATTATCCTAACCCATAGTCATTTTATAAACCATGAAACGAGTATTCTTCTTCACAACCCTGGTTGTGTTGTTAAACCAGTGCACAGGTCCGGAAAACAAGAGCGTTTACAAGGCTGATGTAATTGTATACGGCGGCACCTCGGGGGCAGTTACCTCGGCAGTGCAGGCCACCAGGATGGGCAGATCTGTAATCATGGTTTCACCGGACAATCATCTCGGAGGCATGACTTCTTCTGGACTCGGATTTACCGATACCGGGAACAAGGAAGTAATAGGCGGACTGGCAAGGGAGTTCTACCAGCTTATTTACGATCATTATCAAAAACCTGAATCGTGGAACTGGCAGAAGCAATCGGAATACGGTAACCGCGGACAGGGCAATCCTGCTATTGACGGGGAGAAAAGGACCCAGTGGATCTTTGAACCTCATGTTGCCGAAGCGTCTTTTGAGAAAATGATAAACGATAACCGGATAACTGTTTTCAGGGATGAATGGATTGACAGGGAATCAGGCATTGAAATGAAAAAAGGTTCAATTGTTTCATTCAAAACCCTGAGCGGAAAAAGGTTTAAAGGGAAAGTATTCATCGATGCAACATACGAGGGTGACCTGATGGCTGCTGCAGGGGTTACATATACTGTCGGCCGCGAGGCTAACTCCGCTTATGACGAAACCTGGAATGGGGTGCAGAAAGGCGTTTTCCATCACGGACACTGGTTCAAGGACAATATTGACCCTTACCGGATTCCGGGCGACCCTTCAGGCGGTCTTCTTCCCCGGATATCCTCAGATATGCCGGGTGAAAATGGGACCGGAGACAATAAAATCCAGGCATACTGCTTCAGGTTATGTCTTACCCAACATCCTGAAAACAGAGTGCCAATTATTAAGTCCGAAGGATACGATTCAACTCAATACGAGCTTCTTGTAAGGCTGGCAGATACAAGATGGAACGAGTTCTTCGGCAAATATGACCCGATACCAAATCTTAAAACCGATGTTAACAATCATGGTCCCTTCAGCTATGACAATATCGGTATGAACTGGGATTATCCTGAAGCATCCTATGAAAGACGCAGGGAAATAATCAATGAGCATATCCTGTACCAGAAAGGCTTGCTTTACTTCATGGCTACCGACACCAGGCTCCCGGAATGGGTCAGGGAAACCATGAACAGCTGGGGTTATTCAAAGGATGAATTTTCTGATAACGGATACTGGCCATATAACATCTACGTCAGGGAAGCACGGAGAATGGTTGGGGAATATGTGATGACGGAGAATGACGTGCTGGGAAAGAGAGAAGTACCCCGGCCTGTGGGAATGGGCTCATATACAATGGATTCGCATAATGTTCAGAGGTATGTCACCCCCGAGGGGTTTGTTCAGAATGAAGGTGATCTGGGGGTCAGGCCGGACCGCCCCTATCAGATCGACATGGGATCAATATTACCTAGTAAGGAAGAATGTAAAAATCTTCTTGTCCCTGTCTGTGTCTCCAGCTCTCATATTGCTTTCGGGTCGATCAGGATGGAGCCGGTTTTTATGATCCTTGGTCAGAGCGCAGGAACTATTGCATCAATGGCGGTTGATAAGAGAGAAGCTGTGCAGGATATCAGCTATGAAGAGCTGAAAATAAAGCTTGAAAGTGACGGGCAAATATTAAATTATGTTAATTAAGCCGGGATTGACTGCACTGATATTGTTTATTCCGGTTTTTTAATACCTTTGGCATCCTGAAAAAAATCATTCAGGAATGAATTTCAGGATCCCGGCGTTTATTTTTCTTCTGATATTTTCCCCGCTGGTTATTTCAGGCCAGGCTGATTCGACCCGGTCGCTAAAGCAGGCAGTAATAATAAACAGATTTTCTCATCCCATAACATTCGACGGCATCCCTGACGAGGATACATGGCATTCTGTTGAACCGATAAAACTGATAATGTACTCCCCCGTATTCGGGAAAGAACCTACCGAGGAGACCGATTTCCGGATGGCATACGATGACAGGTACCTGTATGCAGGAGCCCGTATCAGTTTCAAAGATACTGCAATGATCAGGTCGGCCAGCTATAAGAGAGATTTTAAGGGTATGGGCGGAGACTGGCTTGGATTCATTCTTGATACATACAACGATAAGGAAAACGGACTTATGTTTTTCACCTCACCTGACGGACTGAGGTTTGATGCAGGGATTCAGAGGGATGCAGTTACAGGTTTCCCCGGACAGGAACCGATGAACCTGAGCTGGAACACATTCTGGGATGTGTCAACCAGGAAAGATTCCCGGGGTTGGAGTGCAGAAATAAGGATTCCCCTCAGCAGCCTGCGTTTCCAGGAGATCAACGGTGAGGTCAGGATGGGTCTGATAGTCCAGAGGTGGATCCCGGCAAAAAATGAGACCGATATTTACCCTGCAATCCCTCCCAACTGGGGTCAATCATCTTCAATTAAACCATCACAGGCCCAGGAGATAGTGTTCCGCGGGATCAAACCAGACAAACCTCTCTATATAGCTCCCTATGCACTTGGCGGATTTGACAGCGAATATGAGCTGAATGATGACGGTACAGCTTATAACAGATCACAGAATCCTGTACTGGAGGCCGGTCTGGATATAAAATACGGGCTCACCGGCAACCTGGTCCTGGATGTAACGGCAAACACCGATTTTGCCCAGGTTGAGGCTGATGATCAGCAGGTTAACCTAACCCGTTATTCTATGTACTTTCCTGAAAAACGTCTTTTCTTCCTTGAGCGCGCCAGCGTTTTTGATTTCAGCATGGGAGGTAACAACAATCTCTTCTACAGCCGCCGTATTGGCCTGAGTGAAGAGGATGAATATGGAAACCAGGAACCCGTCCGTATTTACGGCGGTGCAAGGCTGACAGGAAGGCTGAAGAAATGGGATGTGGGATTACTTGACATGCAAACCGCTCCTCTCTGGAAGAAAGACGAATCAGGAACACACACAATGGCACAGCCCTCCGAAAATTTCGGTGTCCTGAGAATGCGCAGGCAGATAATCAATGACAACACATACATAGGGGCGATGGCTACAAGCCGCCTCGGAGCCGACGGATCATATAATCTTGCATACGGGATTGATGGCATATTCAGGGTTTTCGGCGACGATTACTTCGACTTAAAATGGAGCCAGACCTTTGAGAATAATGTTAACCCGGGATCATTACTCGACCCTTCCAATTTCAGGGTAAACTGGCAGAGACGTTCAGTCAGGGGTCTTGGATATGAGCTCGGTTATTCACTGTCGGGTGACAAATTCAATCCGGGAATTGGTTTTGAGATGATGGATGATTATGATTCATTCAGGGCAGAGCTGGCTTACGGATGGATCCCTGGCGAAAAATCAAAACTCTATTCGCATTCTCCGCAGACCAGGATCAATTACCGGAGGTTTATCGACGACGGGTCGCTTATGAGCTTTTCGAACTTCACCGGATGGTCGTTCCAGACCAAGAACCAGGCAATGATGGAGATAAACCTGGTGGCAAATATTGAGAACGTCAGAGACAGCCTTGAAATAAGTCCGGATGAACTCTACATCCCGCCAGGGAAATACAATTACCTTAATCTCTGGATCACATCTTCGACGCCGATGTCGAGACCGTTCTATGTCATGTCAGTGATACAGGCCGGCCAGTACTACGACGGAAACAGGCTTTCGGTCAGACTGGAGCCAATGTGGAACATATCCAGGCATTTTGAAATAGGCGGAACCTATAATTTTGACCATGTAAGCGTGAACAAAAGAAATGTTGCCTGGACCAATCACCTGGTAGGTTTAAAGGCACTTTACATGCTCAATACAAAATTCTCGGTTAATGCCTTTATCCAGTATAATAAATCCGTTCATGAAGTGATCTCCAACTTCAGAATAAGATACAACCCAAAAGAAGGTAATGACCTCTATCTTGTTTTCAACGAAGGCCGCAATACAAACCTTACGAGCGAAGTGCCTAACCTGCCTGTCTATTATTCGAGGGCAGTAATGGTCAAGTACACTTATACCTTTAATCTCTGATCAATTATCGCTAGATATTAGTTGGCAGTTGGCAAATGGCAGTTGGCAGTTGGCAGTTGGCAGTTGGCAATTATCCTTTAATTTTTTGCCCACTGCCCACTGTCTACTGCCAACTTTTATATTCCATCAAAATTGAGTTTACACAACACTAGTTAAAGTCAATAAGATACCTGTACAGTTCGCTTTTTGTCGATAGAATTATTGTGGTCGTAGTGTCAAAAGTCTTTTCAAATGTCTCCATCGATTTTACAAAGCTGTAAAGGTCCCTCGAGGCAGCCGACTGATTGTAGGCAGCTGCATATATTGCTGTTGCACGCGCATCAGCCTGCCCCCTGATCTCCTCGGCCCTCCTGTAGGCTTCCGACTGGATTCTCTTCAGGTCACGCTCTCTTTCGCCGTTTATCTTTGAAGCTTCTCCCTGTCCTTCCGATCTGAATTTCTCTGCTATCCTGAACCTTTCGCTTTTCATTCTCTCATAGACCTGTGTCTGCACCTCAGTCACGTAGTTGATATGTTTCAGTCTCACATCGAGGATGACTATTCCGAGATCGCTGGCTCTTTCATTTGATGACTTCAGTATCTTCGCCTGTATGTTGAGTCTGCCTTCGGTAATGTCAGAAAGAGTATCACCCACTTCCTCTCCTATTGATCCTGATGGTGTTGGGATTCTGTTTATGCTTCTGACAACTTCTTCAAGATCATGGTTTGCAATATAATCGCGGGTCTCACCGTCAAGGATATCTGCGATCCTTGAAATAGCGCCTCTTTCATCGGTAAGCCTCTTGAAGAACTGGAGCGGATCAGTTATCTGCCACCTTGCATAGGTATCGACGTAAATGAACTTCTTGTCTTTGGTAGGCACCTGGTTCGGATCACCATCCCATTCCATATATCTCTTTTCAAAGTAGTTTGTCTTCTGTATAAAAGGGGCTTTGATCTTGAGCCCGGGAGTGGTTTTTGCTTCCCCTATGGGTTTTCCAAACTGCGTTATCACGACCTGTTCCGTTTCCTTCACCTTAAAAACCGTTTCAATGATGAGGATCAGCGCAACTATCGCAATAGTAAGCTGTATAATAAGTTTTTTGTAATTCATGATTCCCCGGTTTTACTTGTTATTCATCTGCATCTGAAGAAGAGGAAGAACGCTGTTTCCCTCCTCATCGGTTATGATCTTATTCCCCAGCCTGGGAATCACTGTAGCCATTGTTTCAAGGTAGAGCCTCCGTTTTGTTACTTCCGGAGCTTTAATATATTCCCTGTAGACGGCGTTGAACCTTGCTGCCTCACCGAGGGCATTATTCACGCGTTGCGTCGCGTACCCTTCGGCCATCTGAATCGTTTCCTCAGCCTGTCCGCTGGCTTTTGGAATGATCTTGTTGTATTCCGACCTCGCCTGGTTGATCAGCGTCTCCTTCTCCTGCTGAGCCTGGTTTACGGCATTGAAGGCATCCTTGACCGGATCAGGCGGATTCACATCCTGAAGCACTACCTGTTCGATCTTGATCCCCAGTGAATATTCAGCGCATAATCTCTGGATCTCCTCCTGTACGCTCGTGGCTATCTCTATTCTGCCCACCGTAAGAACCTCATTCACAGTACGGTCTCCAACTATCTGGCTCATGCAGGCTTCAGAGATATCCCTCATTGTAGACACAGGCTCCCTCACCTTAAATAGAAATTTGTATGCATCGCTGATCCTGTACTGAACCACCCACTCCACATCGGCAAGGTTAAGATCGCCCGTGAGCATCATCGACTCCTCCGAAGTGCCCTGCTTTGTATACTGCGACTGTATGCCTGAGGAGATTGTACGGAATCCGAATTCCTCTTTATGCTGTCTTTCCACTGCCACTTTATACACTCTTTCAAGTATCGGCATCTTGAGATGCAGTCCCGGCTCCTCCTGGCGGATATACTTCCCGAAGCGGGTTATGACACCCACCTCTTCGGGCCTCACCTGGAAAAATGTCATCCAGAGGAGTATTAGCAGAGCTATACCCAGGACCATGTATTTTATGATCTGAAAATATTTCTTCCAGTCGGGCGGCATTTTAAAACTGTTGAAGTTGTTGTCATCCATTGGCTTAATGTTATGGTTTATTACAAAGATACCATTTATTCAGGACAATTTCGGTTGCTGGTTGCTGGTTCCTGGTTCCTGGTTGCTGGTTCCTGGTTGCTGGTTGCTGGTTGCTGGTTCCTGGTTGCTGGTTCCTGGTTCCTGGTTGCTGGTTAGAGTTTCCAACTGGTTTCGACGTATTGGATAAACATATTGATTTTCTTTCCAAGAATCTCATATTCAGGAAGCAGTCCGGTAAAATCCTTTATATCAGGATATAAATCTATAATCATCTCAATTTGACCTGTGGCTTCATCGCAGGATGATTGTGAATAAGTTAAAAATTTTATGAATTCAGGTTTATACCTTCGCCTCCCGTAGCCTTCAGATATCTGATCCTTAATACTTTTTGTAGATCGACGAACCTGGCTGCCTTGCTCATAAAGCTCAAATGAGGGCATTTTAAGAGAAGCATAATGAGTCTTTTTTGCAAGGTCATAAGCTATCTTATAGATTTCCAAATCCTTATAACTACTCATTTTATTTTGATTTAGCACGAATAAGCAACGAACTTTAAAGATACAAATTATTATTGCAACAAGCAACAAGCAACAAGCAACCAGCAACTTTTCATATCTTTACCCCATATTCCAATGGAATAAAATCCGGTTTCAATTGTCTAATGATTAGATAACTATGGTCATATTATGAAAAGGACGTTAATCATTACCGCTATAGTGGCCGCAGCCATCACCCTGGCTATGTTCATAATCAACAGGGTAGCATCCGGGAATGACAAGGAAAAAATATTTGTGGAAGCAAAAAGGGGTGTTTTTGAAATATCTGTCGCCAATGCCGGAGAGCTGGTTGCCGAGAGATCGATCGATATCAAAGGCCCTGAGATTTTGAGCGGCCAGTCTATGGGCGGAGGTTCGGGAGGTCATGGCAGGATGTATGCAATGGATTTTAAGATCCAGGATTTAGTGACAGAAGGCACGATGGTCAGAAAGGGCGATTATATTGCACAGCTTGACAGGACCGAATATGACAATAACCTCAAGACTGCCCGGGAAAGCCTAACCACGCTCAGGGCTAATCTTGAGATGAAGATACTTGACACTGCAGTTACGCTGACAGATCTGCGCGACGACATTAAAAATCAGATATTTGTAGTTGAAGAAGCCCGTATTACTCTTGCTCAGTCAAAGTATGAGCCGCCGGCCACAATACGGCAGGCTGAAATAAACCTCAACAAGGCGGAGCGCGGACTGGAACAGCTCAGGAAGAATTATGAGCTGAGAAAAGCACAGTCACTGGCAGATATCAAAAAAACCAGGCAGGCGCTTGTTGACGGAACAGAGCTCGTTGAAGCGCTTGAGATCTTCCTTGCCCAGTTCACCATCAGGGCGCCGGCCGAAGGTATCGTAATTTACAAAGAGGACTGGAACGGGTCGAAGAGGAAATCAGGATCTTCGGTAAATGCCTTCGACAGGACCGTGGCCACCCTCCCCGATCTTACATCAATGCTCTCACAGACCTATGTAAGCGAGATCGAGGTAAACAAGGTGAAAGCCGGACAGAAAGTGGTCGTAAATGTTGATGCCCTGCCAACCAACTCCTATACAGGAACGATTACCAGTATTGCCAATATAGGTGAGGTTCTTCCAAATTCAGATGCCAAAATGTTCGAGGTTCTGATCAGGATCGATGGAACCGATATGAAACTGCGTCCTGCAATGACAACCTGGAACAAAATCATAATAAATACAATCGCTGACGCTGTATATGTACCTACCGAATGCATCAATACCGGAACCGATAGTGTTACCTATGTCTTCACCAGGAAAGGCAACAAGCAGGTGGTGGTGGTGGGCGAGATGAACGACAAAAATATTGTGGTAAGGGACGGCCTGAAGCCCGGTGACATGATATATACTGCTCAGCCCGAAGAGTCCTGGAAGTTCAAACTGACGGGAGAGGAGCTCATCTCTAAATTATGATCATCCGCACAAAGTTATAATGGTCATTAATATACATTGATTCTCTTCTGTATTTAAGAAAATTTCTACTTCTGGAGCCGGTATAAAAACCGGCTCTTTTAATTTTCAATCCCGCAATCTCGCCCTCCCGCCCTCATATCATCCTTTTACTCTTTTTCTTATAAAACAATTATTTCTTTCATTTGAAATTATATTTGCTTTCTAATGAAATCTGTTATATATTTGTTACAGGATTGTTCCGGGTTGATACTCTAGAAAAAGGAAACAATTTTTTAATGAAACAACCCCCTTTCTAATTTCCCCCAAGGGAGGGCCGAGCGTTAAGAATCAGCCCGGTGGGCTGATTTAGCTAAGGAGCCAGCCTGACGCGGTGGCCTGCCCCCCTGGGGGAAGGATGGAAAGGGGGTTGATACATAAAAAACAAATGGGATTAAAACTTGAAAAAGAAAATTCAATCTGTCACAGAAATTGTAAAGTATTGTTCCGGGTTGATCAACGGCTATTTTTGAAACAATGATATTCAACATTCAACGGTATTCCACGCATGACGGCAGCGGCATAAGAACCATCATCTTCTATAAGGGCTGTCCTCTCAGATGCCAGTGGTGCAGTAACCCCGAAAGCCTCTCCCCGGAACCCTCAGTAATGTTTGATGAACAGCTCTGCAAAGGCTTCGGAGAATGCCTCATTGCAGTTCCTGGTGCGATTCACCGCGACAAGCAAGGCACGTATATCAACCGTGCGGCAATCAATGATCCTGAGAAGTTAAGGAATATCTGTCCCTCACGGGCTTTAACAGTAGCCGGTGAAAACAAAAGTCCGGATGAGCTGATTAAAGAAATTGAGAAAGATATTCCCTTTTACCAGGGCAGCAACGGCGGGGTTACCCTCTCGGGCGGAGAACCTCTTGCACAGGGGGCTGAGTTAGTGACTCTTTTACGGGAATTGAAAAAGAGAAATATTGATGTTGCTGTTGAGACTTCACTGCATGTGAACTGGACGAATATTGAAAGATGCCTGGGACTGATAGGTACTTATCTTATTGACCTTAAACACACTGATGATACAAAATTCAGACACTATACGGAGGGCAGCATCGGGCTTGTGCTGGATAATATAAGGAAGCTTGCAGGCAGAAACGTGAATATGATCATACGCATCCCTGTAATACCTGAATTCAATCACTCAGAAGATGAAATCAAAAATATAATCGATTTCACAGCATCACTGAACCATATCAGGGAGATCCATTTTCTCCCCTATCATATGCTGGGTACGAAAAAATATGCCATGCTCGGGATGAATTATATTTTCGGACCACAAAAGGCTGTTGCCGAAAATGAATTATCAGAATATATCACTTATGCCACGACAAAAGGGTTTGTTGCCGGTATCGGAGGCTGATACCATACAGTCAGGTGAACCCGCAGGGGTAACCGTCAGAATATCCCGTCTCAGGGAAAAGGTGTTGAGCACCAGACCCTCAATATGCACCGAGAGAGCCAGGTTTTATACTGAAGCTTACAGCCGGCATGAAGATCAGCCGGTGATAATCAGGCGGGCTCATGCACTCGTAAATACCCTGAAGGAGATGACCATCTTCATTGATGAGGGAGAACTGATCGTCGGCAACCAGTCATCAGCGCACAGGGCTGCCCCCATTTTCCCGGAATATGCTGTCGACTGGCTTCCGGAAGAGATGGATGAGCTTGATAAACGTCCGGGTGATGCCTTTTTTATTACTGATGATCATAAGAAGGAACTGGCGGAGATTGCCGGCTGGTGGAAAGGGAAAGTACTTTACGACAGGGGAAGAGCCCTCATGTCGCAGGAATTGCGCGATCTGCAGGATTCGGCCATAATTAAGGCCACTGGCAACCTTACCTCGGGAGATGCTCATATTGCGGTCGATTTTTTCAGGATCCTTGACATAGGGCTGAACGGCTACCTGAAGGAGATCTTTCATTTCCATGAGAAGGTTGACAGATCATCACAGGAAGGCATAAGGAAGGATCATTTCTACAGAGCCATTGATATCAGCATCGGGGCTTTCATTGAATTCATCAGGAGATATCAGAACCTGGCAATTGAAATGAGTCTAAAGGAAAAGGACCGGGACAGAAAAGATGAACTTCTTACAATAAGCAGAAACTGTGACAGGATAGCCGGAGAGCCCCCCGAGAACTTTTATCAGGCGCTTCAGCTTGTTTATTTCATTCAGCTTGTATTGCAGATTGAGAGCAACGGACACTCGGTCTCTCTCGGGAGAATGGATCAGTATCTTTACCCCTTCTATATAAGGGATCTTGAAAAGAGTGATATAACAGAGTCATTTGCCTCGGAGCTTTTTGAGAATACCTGGATAAAACTGCTTGCCATCAACAAGATCCGGCCCTGGTCGCATACCCGGTTCTCGGCAGGCGGTCCCCTGTACCAGAATGTCACTATCGGCGGACAAAAGTCCGACGGGTCGGATGCTGTAAATGAACTGAGCTTTCTCATCCTTGATTCAGTGGGAAAAATGAGGCTCACCCAGCCCAATCTCTCCGTGAGGTTCCATCGCAACATGAGTGATAAATTTATGATGGCATGCCTCAGGGTTATTGAGAAAGGATTTGGCATGCCGGCCTTCAATAATGATGAGATTGTGATCCCGGAACTGATAAAGCTGGGCGTCGAAAAAGAGGATGCCTTCAACTATTCGGCTATCGGATGCATTGAAATCGCTGTGCCGGGTAAATGGGGATACCGATGCACAGGAATGAGCTTCCTGAACATGATGAGGGTCTTCCTGGCTTCACTTTACAACGGGCTTGATAAATACTCCGGGAAAACATTCTGCCGGGGCACAGGGAATCTTACTGATTTTCAGTCATTTGATGACCTTTTCAAAGCATGGCGGCACCAGGTAAGATATTATACCCGCAAGACAGTTGAGATCGATACGGCTGTTGATACAGCCCTTGAGGAAAATGTACCTGATATTCTCTGTTCAGCATTCGTGGACAGCTGCATAAGCAGGGGAAAGACGATCAAGGAGGGAGGCTCAAAATATGATTTTGTATCAGGCCTCCAGGTGGGAATTGCAAACCTTGGCAATTCAATGGCTGCCATAAAAAAGCTTGTTTTTGAAGAGAATATGATTACAAAAGAGCAGCTGATTTATGCCATTGAGACCAATTATGAAGGACAGGATGGAGAAAAGATCAGACAGCTGCTGCTCAACTTTGCACCCAAATACGGGAACGATGATGATTACGTCGATCTCCTGCTGAGAGATGCTTACATGGAGTTCATCACAGAGCTGGAGCAGTATCATACCACACGATTCAGCAGGGGCCCGGTTGGCTGCAGGTATTATGCAGGCACCTCAAGCATATCGGCAAATGTCCCTGTCGGCTCTGTTCTGCCTGCCACTCCTGACGGACGTAAAGCTTATACCCCTGTTGCTGAAGGCAGCTCACCTTCATCCGGGACCGATGTGAACGGACCGACAGCGGTTTTCAAATCGGTTTCCAAACTGCCAACAGGCAAGATCATGGGAGGAGTGCTGCTGAACCAGAAGCTTTCTCCGTCGACCATCAAGAGCGATTCCGACAGGCAAAAGCTGATCTCAATGCTCAGGACGTTCTTTGCAGATCTCAAAGGGTGGCACGTACAATATAATATAGTATCGCGCGAAACCCTTCTGGCAGCAAAAAGAGAACCTGAGAATTACCGCGACCTGATCGTGAGGGTCGCCGGGTATTGCGCCTTTTTTACTACCTTGTCTCCTGAGACACAGGACGACATTATAGCCCGGACCGAACAATCACTTTAGTAAGCACCTATGGAAAAATTTTTATGTGGCGTTGATATCGGAGGCACCAAGCTGTCAACAACACTGGTAAGCACCGGCGGGACTGTTCTTGACAAATGCATCGACTGCGACCATGTGGATAAGAAGGAAAATGAGCTGGTGGAAAAGATCGCGGGTAATATAAATATGCTTCTTCATAAAAACAGGCTTGCGGAATCTGACCTCCTGGGAATAGGAATAGGCTGTGCAGGGCATATAAGGTTCAGGGACGGCGTTATCATAACAACCTCCAACCTGAAGGGCTATAAGAATTACCCGCTTCGTGATGAGGTAAAAAAACATTTCGGGATCCCTGTAATACTCGATAATGATGCAAACGCCCAGGCATTCGGTGAATTCAAATTCGGCGCCGGCAGGGGATATGACAGCATGGTCTTTTTAACCATCAGTACCGGGATCGGCGCAGGGATAATCATAAATAACAGGCTTTACCGGGGAATGACAGGCACTGCAGGAGAATTCGGGCATACTATTGTAAGTCCTGAAAGCGAGCTTACCTGCACATGCGGGAACAGGGGCTGCCTGATGGCAGTGGCATGCGGAATGGCTCTGCCCCACCTTTTCAGGAAAAAGATAAGTGAAGGGAAGAAAACAAAACTGGATCTGCCTCCCGGCTTCGATTATAACAAAGTGGATGGCAAACTGCTTTTGCAGGGACTTGAAATTGATGATCCCGTCTCAAAGGAGATCATACTTGATAGCGCGTATTATGTCGGAATGGGGATATATAACATCTTCCAGGCGCTCAATCCGCCGCTGGTAGTCCTTGGAGGCGGTCTTCTGAGCTGGGGCGATTTTTACCTGGAGCATATCAGAAAGACATTTTACAGCCTGGCCAGGGATATGATATTTGATCCTTTTGAAATTGCTGTTTCAAAGATCGGTCCTGATGTGGGTGTTATCGGTGCAGCATCATTAGTTCTAGAACTATGCTGAACGAAAGGCAAAAGAAGATACTGAAGCTGCTCGACAGCGATAACCAGGCTTCTGTAAAGAAGCTTGCGGAAGAGCTGGGTGTATCCACGGTAACGATCCGCCAGGATCTCACCTTCCTCGAGTCGGAAGGATTACTAAAGCGGGTACATGGCGGAGCCGTTATGGAAGACGCTGATGATATTGCCAGCCGGCTGGGCGTCAATTATGAAAAGAAGCTGAGAATCGCCAGGAAAGTCGCTTCTTTAATTAATGACGGAGATACCATTCTGATTGAATCGGGTTCTGCCAACGCGCTGCTGGCAAGGGAGCTGTCAAACCGGAATGTGACCATCATCACAACCAATGTGTATATAGCCAGGCAGTTTCGCAAAGAGGGAGAGGCCACAGTAATTCTGACGGGAGGGCTTTACCAGCAGGAGAGTGAGACTCTTGTGGGAAAGATCACCAAATACTGTATTGATCAGATCAATTATGACAAAGCTTTTATTGGTATTGACGGCTACACTTCCGAAACCGGATTCACTTCCCGTGATCTCTTCAGGGCTGAAGTTTCAAGTCATATCATCAGCAAATGCGGAGATGTTTTCATTGTAACCGATTCGAGCAAATTCGGGAAAACCGGGCTTACGAATATCTGTTTTTCGCGTGATATCCATCACATTGCCACTGACAGTGAACTGGATAGTAAATATGTTGCAGAGTTCAAAAAGGCCGGTATTGATCTTATCCTGGCCTGACACCTCTCCCACTCTCGCCCTCCCGCACTCCCCCCTCATTGTCTTTTGTAAATAAACTTGACTCGAATAAACTAATCTCCTACCTTTGATAGAGTCATGGCCCGAAGGGGGAGATTTTCGGCATAATTGCCAGGCAGATACAAAAACAATATCCAACGGGATACAAAGAGCTGCAAACAAAGCAAATGGTAAGTAGAATTAAACATACTATTTCGATTTCATTGGTAATAATATTTTTGTTGCCAATGACAATAAAATTGTTTGACGGTTATTTTCACCATCATGACCATTTTCATTGTACCGCAAAAAATGAGAAGCATTTTCATGAACATCACGAAAAATGTCCGATTCCAATAAGGAATTAATCGCAGCATAGTCACAAAGATCTAAAATTATTAGAAATGAATCTCCGAATTGCCCATATTACACTTCTTGTAGATGATTATGATAAAGCAATTGATTTCTTTACCAGAAAGCTCAATTTTATATTAATCCAGGATACAAAATTATCAGATGTAAAAAGATGGGTGTTAGTTCAGCCACGAGGATCTGAAAATTGTTGTTTATTACTCGCAAAAGCATCAACTGCCGAACAAAAAAGATCAATTGGGAATCAATCAGGTGGAAGAGTTTTCTTATTCCTTCAGACTGATAATTTCAGGAGAGACTATCAAAATCTAATTGATAATGGGATCAGGATAGTCAGAGAACCAAGAACTGAAGACTATGGGACCGTAGTAGTTTTTGAGGACATTTACGGCAATCTTTGGGACTTGATTGAACCCTCGAAATCTTAACTTGACAGAAAATAAAACACTTTATAACACGGACAATGCTGCACGGACCACGCTGTCATGCCTGCCCGGCTGACGCAGGTCTCCCGGACAGCTTTCACTCAATCGTGACTGAAGTCGCTATGGCAAAGAAATTTGATAATAGTTAACTAATTCATATATTCATAAAAAAAAGTTGTGGACAAACCTAATGCAATGAATAAAGAAAATAAATCTATTCACGAATTCGACTTCAATTTAATCTGCGAATATTTTTCGAGCCTGGAACGACAAGGGCCGGGCAGCCCTGAAGTGACAATTAAAGCATTGAGTTTTATCGATAATCTTACCTATGAATCACACATTGCCGACATTGGTTGTGGAACCGGGGGTCAAACAATAGTGATGGCTCAACAAGCACCGGGACATATTACAGGTATCGACTTATTTCCCGTTTTTATTGACATATTCAACTCTAATGCGCGTAAACTGAATCTTCAGGACAGAATGAAAGGTGTCGTCGGTTCAATGGAAAACCTTCCTTTTCATAATGAAGGATTAGACCTGATCTGGTCGGAAGGAGCTATTTATAATATTGGTTTTGAACGAGGTTTAAATGAGTGGCGGAAATTCCTGAAAACAGGAGGCTATGTCGCCGTTTCAGAAGTGTCGTGGTTTACCGAAAAACGTCCTGCCGAGATCAATGAGTTTTGGCTGGATGCTTATCCTGGTATAGACATTATTCCAAATAAGGTCGCCCAGATGCAAAAAGCCGGATATACTCCCGTTGCAACTTTTATCCTGCCTGAAAACTGCTGGACTGAACATTTCTACGCTCCGCAAGTTATGGCTCAGGATGCTTTCCTGAAGAAACATGCGGGAAATAAAACTGCTGAAGAGTTCATAGCAAGCGAAAGGCATGAAGCTCAATTATATTACAAGTACAAAGATTATTACGGCTATACGTTCTATATTGGAAAAAAGGTATAAATAAGACAGACATTGACCAAAGAACGAAAATAATCAATTCAACCATGCAATAAATAAAAAACAGATATGGACGGGAAAATAATCTGGAGTATTGCTTTTATGATGATCGTAATAATATTTTGTATTATTAAACCTTACACGCGTCGTATTTTTCTTTTCAGATTCAATTACTGGAACTATCACCGCTACAAGGACAATACAGATATACTATGGAATGCCAAAGGGAACTGGAAAAACTATCAGATTATTGTCGACAGGGTCATCAACCAGTACTTCAGGAAACCGAACTACTTTAAAATCAACGGCGAGCCGGTATTTTCCATATTCAGCGTGCCGAAGAGTTTGACAACAGTGTGAAAGAGATGGGGTTCAACAGTGTAGCCATGTATAATATGGGTGGCCTTGATGAAGATTATATTGTTTATGGCAGCAAATCAATAAAGATCCGTGAACAGATGAACTCAATAATGAATGTACATGTATTCCCCTGCGTTTCTATCGGCTGGGATGATACGCCGCGTTTTCCGGCAAAGGGTATCCATGATGTGGTGCACTACAACAACACGCCCCGGAACTTTGCAACACTGCTGGCAAAGGCAAAAAAATTTGCCGACAGCCACCCGGAGCAACCCGGGCTGATCACCATCAACGCCTGGAATGAATGGGTGGAAGACAGTTACCTGCTGCCCGACATGCTATATGGCTTTGGCTACCTGGAAGTTGTTAAGGAGGTGATCATTGACGAAAAATACGACAGGTATTTAACCAGGAAAGTATTGCTGACATTAACGGCAACATATTAAATTTGATACATATAAATCAAGCACCAGGCATCTGATTATTTCATATGAGAATATATCTCGACTATAATGCCACAACCCCTGTCGACAGAGAAGCGGCAGAGACCATGAAGCCGTATCTGACAGATTATTTCGGAAATCCGTCAAGCTCTCATAGTTTCGGGACTGAGACCAAAAAAGCAGTTGAGAATGCACGTAAACAGGTAGCTGCCCTCATAAACTGCCGTCCCGATGAGATCATTTTTACAAGCGGGGGAACTGAATCAAATAACTTTGCGATTAAGGGAACTGCATTCGCCAGCCGGTATAAGGGCAACCACATCATAACCACTGTGATTGAACATCCGGCTGTTACCGAAGTGTGCAAGTACCTGGAAACCAAAGGTTTCAGTATTACTTACATTCCTGTTGATGAAAAGGGGGTGGTCAGTGCGCAAGAGCTGGAAAATGCAATAACACCGCAAACCATCCTGATATCGGTAATGCATGCTAATAATGAGATCGGTACTCTTCAGCCGGTAAGTGAGATCGCGGAGATTGCCCATCGTCACAATATAGTCTTTCATACCGATGCGGCCCAGTCGGCAGGCAAGTATCCTGTTGATGTAAAAGCACTGGGCGTTGACCTGCTCTCAATAGCGGGACATAAGCTTTATGCTCCGAAAGGCATTGGGGTCCTTTATATTAAAGACGGGGTGGTGCTCGAAAAACTTATCCATGGGGCCGATCATGAGCAGAATAAACGTGCCGGAACTGAAAATGTACCTGAAATAGCCGGATTGGGGAAAGCTTGTGAAAAAGCAATGCGCAACCTCAAAGAGAATACTGAGCACATGCAGAAAATGAGGGACCTGCTTCATGATCTCCTGGTTCAGAATATTCCCGATTTAAAGCTCAACGGCCATCCGCTCCTCCGACTGCCAAATACACTAAGCATCAGCTTTAAAGGAGTGGAGGCCAATATCCTGCTGAATGAAATGGAATCGGAAGGGATCGCTGCTTCAGCAGGAGCCGCATGCCATACCGATTCGATCGAAATATCACCCGTGCTTACAGCAATCGGTCTCGATACAGATTTCGCTATGGGCACGATCAGGTTTTCAACAGGCAGATATACCACGGAAGCTGAGATCCGGCGTGCGGCGGAAATCATAACCGGTATTGTCAGCCGGCTCAGGCCTTCAGGATCAACCCTGGTAAGTGAAAGAAAGAATCCTTCCGGCGATATTAAGCTTACAAGGTACACGCAGGGGCTCGGTTGTGCATGTAAGTTACGCCCCCAGGAGCTCGAAAAGATACTTAAGGAGATACCTGCTGCCGCTGATGCCAATATTCTTATTGATACACAGAACTCAGACGATGCTGCCGTATACAGGATCAATGAAACAACAGCCCTGGTGCAGACGTTGGATTTCTTTACGCCGGTGGTTGACGACCCTTATGATTTCGGTGCAATTGCTGCAGCCAATGCCATCAGCGACATCTATGCCATGGGTGCACAGCCGCTTTTTGCCCTTAATATTGTCGGTTTCCCCTCAAACAGGCTTCCGATGGATGTCCTTAAGGAGATACTTAAAGGAGCATCCGATAAAGCTCAGGAGGCGGGAATATTCATCCTGGGCGGACATACCATTGATGATCCCGAGCCGAAATACGGGATGGTGGTAAGCGGCACCGTTCATCCTGACAGGATCTGGGCAAATTCAGGAGCAAGGGAAAAGGATGCAATAATTCTGACCAAGCCTGTCGGGACAGGGATCCTGACCACAGCATTAAAGAGGGGGCTTCTGGAAGAAAAGTCACGTATTGAAATTATCAGATCCATGTCGGAGCTGAACAGGGTTGCTGCAGACATTCTTCAAAAATACTCAGTTCATGCATGCACCGACATTACAGGTTTCGGGCTTATTGGGCATTTAAGTGAAGTAACCGTTGCAAGCAGGGTAAATGCTGAGCTCTTTGCAGAGAGGGTTCCCGTCTTCGATGAAACCGCAAACCTGGCTGCAGCAAACATCATTCCCGGCGGCACTCTGAATAACCTGAACCACTTTTCGCGACATGTAACCTGGGACGAAAGCATATCATACATTACAAAGATCATCCTTTGTGATGCGCAGACATCAGGCGGATTGCTTTTTACAGTTCCTTTCAATCAAAAAGACGGTATCCTGGCTGATCTGAAGAAGGCAGGGATCCAAAATGCTGCTCACATAGGGAATTGCCTGGAAAAAGGTGAAGGGAATATTTTAGTTTTATGCCATAAACATGAATGATATTCAAGGAAATAATGAACAACTCCTGCAGAAATTAAATGAATTGAAGCTCGAGAATAATTTCCTCAGAAACCAGGCAACCCGCCTGAAGGATCTGGAAAGTGAAATTATAGATCTCCGACAAAGGGAAGAGGAGCTCAAGAAGAGCGAAGAGCAATTCAGATTAATGAATCTGCATGCAAAAATTGGCATAGCGTGTTATACACCTGAAGGCATAATCATATCATATAATTCGCTGGCAGCAAAGTATATGAACGGGAATCCTGAGGATTTTGAAGGCAAATCCATTTTTGATGTTTTCCCGGAAAAAGAAGCTGAAATATATTTAAACAGGATTAAAAGATCAGCAGCATCAGACGAACCTGTCCATTATGAGGATATGATAGACCTGCCATCGGGCAGGAAATATCTTTTAAGCATCTTTTCCAGGATATTTGATTCAGGCAACAACCTCCTGGGTATACAAATTATTTCTCAGGATATAACCGACCACAAAAAGATTGAAAAGGAGCTGTCAGAAAGCCATAAAGAAAACATAGAAACTGCAACACTTCTTAATGCGGTTCTTGATGCAATACCTGACATGATAGGCATTCAAAACCTGGAACATGAGATAATAAGATATAATAAGGCCGGATATACTTTTTTAGGCAAAACACATGAGGAGGTTTGCGGGAAAAAATGCTATACTTTAATTGGCAGGACTAAGGAATGTGATATATGTTCCACAACCGAATGCCTTAAAACAAAGAAGCCTGCACAGCATCAGCAGTTCTTCCCGGAATATAACATCTGGTTTGACATGCGGTCTTATCCTATTTTAGATGAAAAGGGAAATATTACATTAATCATAGAACATCTAAGAGATATTTCAGATAATAAATCATTTGAAAAAAGATTGATTGAAAGCAAAGAAAAAGCAGAAGAGAGCGATCGCCTGAAGTCTGCATTCCTTGCCAATATGAGCCATGAAATAAGAACCCCGATGAATGGTATTATGGGATTTGCCGAGCTTCTGAGGAATCCTATGCTCTCCGGTGAGGAAATTCAGGATTATATCGATATAATAAGAACAAGCGGGAAAAGGATGCTGAACATAATTAACGATCTTATTGATGTTTCCGTAATTGAGGCAGGTCAGATGAATGTATATTTTTCAGATTGTAATGTTAATGATATCATTCAGTATTCTTACGATTTCTTTAAGCCCGGAGCAGTGAAGAAACACCTGGATATTTCCTTCAAGAAACTTCTCCCCGATAATAAGGCAATCATTAAAACCGATAAGGATAAAGTGACAGCAATTCTCGGTAACCTCATTTCCAATGCCATAAAATTTACAGCTACGGGTTCTGTTGAGTTCGGATATCGTGTGACTGATAATGATTACCTGGAATTTTATGTAAAAGATACCGGGATAGGAATAACTCCTGATCAGAGAGAAATAATATTTGAAAGATTCAGACAGGGCAGTGAAAACCTCAACAGGAATTACGAAGGAGCCGGTCTTGGTTTATATATCTGCAGAAAATATGCCGAAATGCTTGGAGGGAAAATATGGGTTGAAAACAACCCGGATAATTCAGGAGTTTCTACAGGCTCTTTATTCAAATTTATAATTCCCTTTAACATGACAAATGAGTCAGCAGACAAATCAGAAAGCAAAGGATCAGGTGAATCGCAAACAGTACATAATAAGACTCTTAAAATACTCATTGTTGAAGATGATGAACCTTCACTTATTTTGTTAACAAAACTGGTCAAATCTGTAAGCAGGGAGATTTTAATTGCAAGAACCGGGACAGAGGCTGTTGAAAACTGCCGTAACAATCCGGACCTGGACCTGATACTGATGGATATTAAAATGCCTGAGATTGACGGATATAAAGCAACAAAACTGATCAGGGATTTTAACACTGAAGTTGTGATCATCGCCCAAACAGCCTATGGGCAGATCGGTGAAAATGAAAATGCGGTTGAAGCCGGATGCAATGATTATATCTCCAAACCAATTATTATGAATGAATTGCTGACCATGATAGACAAATATTTGTGAATACTCATTCAGCGTATTGCTTAATACGAAAAAATGAATAATGGATTTTACCCCGAAACCGGACAGCAATAGCAGATTTGAAATGATATTCTTTGGTAAATTTCATTCTGAAAGTGATATAATTATTTATGTTCCGGAAATCCGGATACTTATGGTGAAATATTATCAATTGCTGACCTTAGACAATTTAATAACAACATTTCGAATAAGTATTCAGGACAAACCGATTGATAAATGCTCAGTGAATGATGCGGACCATAAAATTAACAAACCATGTAATGAGAGTGCGCATTAAAATCTGCTGCATCAGCACTATTTCAGAAGCGCTGACAGCAGTTGAGCTCGGGGCAGATGCAGTAGGACTGGTAGGTAAGATGCCAAGCGGTCCGGGACCGATCCCTGATGAACTGATAAGAGATATCGCCAGGGCTGTCCCTCCTCCCGTCGCAACATTCCTGCTGACAAGCGAAACATCTGCATCAGCGATAATCAAACATCATCAAAGGACCAATACCAGCACTATCCAGATAGTTGACCTCCTGTCGGACGGAACCTATTCCCAGATCAGGGAAGCGCTGCCATCCGTAAAAATCGTCCAGGTGATCCATGTTATTGACTCTGGATCGGTTGATCTTGCAATCCGGCTTTCTGAAGATGTTGATGCATTATTGCTCGACAGTGGAAATCCTGCCCTCAAAGTTAAAGAGCTCGGTGGTACAGGCAGGGTACACGACTGGAAACTGAGCCGCCGGATCCGTGATAATTCAAAATGCCCGGTATTCCTTGCCGGAGGACTGAATCCCGGTAATGTCAGGCAGGCAATTGAAGAGGTAGAGCCTTATGCAGTTGATGTATGCAGCGGCGTCAGGACAAACGGCATTCTGGATAAAAAGAAATTAACTGACTTCATTAGAAATATACATAAATGATCATCGCATGAAAACCAAAGCATTATTTGCAATAATTGCCGTGACATTAATGTCATGCACTGATATGGAGCCGGATGTTTCAATTATTGGAACATGGAAACTGATAACCGGTACACTTATTGAAAACGGAGATACCGCGGTGACCGGTTACACAAACAACATCTCATTCATCAAGATTATAAACAATACTCATTTTGCTTTTATACATCATGATTTGAACAAGGGAGTTGATTCCGGTGCAGTATTTACTGCCGGAGCCGGAAGGTATACTCTTACAGATAATATATACACCGAACATCTGGAATACTGCACTGCGAGGGAGTGGGAGGGAAATGATTTCAGCTTTACTGTTTCTGTCAGTGAAGATTCATTGATTCAGACCGGCATAGAGAAAATTGAAAGCCTGGGAGTAAACAGGCTGAATATCGAAAAGTATGTAAGGGTGACTGACTGAAATTGTTTAGATGCTAAACAAAATCTGTTATTTTAATAAATGAGAAGAAAACAGTTTGAGATAACCGATCCTGCAAGTATTGAAGAGATACTTTCGAAATCAGAAGTTTGCAGAATAGCAATGATCGATAATGGCCGGCCCTATATAGTCCCCATGAATTATGGCTACAGGAAAAACGCCATCTATTTTCATTCTTCCCCGCTTGGTAAAAAGATTGAGATTCTGAAAGCCAGCAACAGGGTATGTTTTGAAATCGAGCTCTCTTCACAAATCATCAGGGGAGAGAAACCTTGTGACTGGGGAGCAAAATTCAGATCTGTGATTGGTTATGGAACCATTGAATTTATAACCGATTTCAACATGAAAAAAGAGGCTCTTGATATAATTATGTCACATTACGGCAGAACCGGCAACAACGAATACTCAGAAAAAGAGGTTGAGAATGTGATGATACTTAAGCTAAGTATTGAGGAGATAACCGGCAAGCAAAGATAATCTTTGTGTACTTTGCTTTTCTTTGTGACCTTTTCGGTTAATGGATTTTCGTCCCATGTTGCCGGATTTTTTTATCTTTATTTTTCTATCCACAATTAATTCATCCATAAAATGAAAAAAGTGTTCTTACTGCTGATCGTGGCAATGACCTTTTTGAGCCTGTCAGCACAGAAGCCGCCGTTTTATAAGAACTTCACCGTCTCAGTTTACACAAGGGCTTATGAGGTAAGGGATATGGCCGACCAGAAAAAATTGGAGGAGACCTGGAACCTCATCAGCCAGCAGGTTAAAATTGACAAGATCTACCTTGAAACTCACCGCGACCTTCTGATTGTTGATGAGAAGACTCTTGAATCGGCAATCAGATTCTTTAAATCAAAGGGAATGAAGGTGGCAGGAGGGATCACCTATACAATTGATGAAAGCAATAACTTCGAAACATTCTGCTTTTCAAATCCGGAGCACAGGAAGAAAGTGCAGGAGATCGCTGAATACACTGCAAAGTATTTCGATGAATTCATTCTTGATGATTTCTTCTTCACCAGCTGCAAATGCGATCTCTGTATAAAAGCCAAAGGCGAAATGAGCTGGACAGACTACAGGCTGAAACTGATGACAGAAGCTGCACGTGAACTGGTAATTGATCCTGCAAAAAAAGTCAATCCGAAGGTAAAGGTTGTCATAAAATATCCGAACTGGTATGAGCATTTCCAGGGGCTCGGATTCAACCTTGAAACCCAGCCTTCGATGTTTGATGGCATCTATACAGGTACCGAAACACGCGATCCGGTGTCTACCGATCAGCATCTCCAGCAATATTTGAGCTACCTGATTATCAGGTATTTCAACAATCTTGCTCCCGGCCGTAACGGCGGCGGCTGGGTTGATTCGGGAGCATCGTTCTACATGGACCGCTATTCTGAGCAGTTCTGGCTCACCCTCTTTGCCAAAGCTCCCGAAATAACCATGTTCGATTACAGGCAGCTGCAGACGCTTATCCGTCCCCAGCTGAAAGGTGCATGGCAGGGAACAGGCACAAGCTTCGACTGGGATGAGATGATGAAACCCATTCAGATAGGCGCAAAATCTATTACTCCGACAACTATTGCACGGGCTGCAGGCCTGACATTTGAGAATGTCGATAAGTTCCTCGGTTCACTGGGTAATCCCGTTGGTGTCAGGAGTTATCGCCCTTATCATGCCACCGGAGAGGATTTCCTTCAGAATTATCTCGGTATGATAGGTATCCCCATAGATATTCTGCCGACCTTCCCGACAGATGGAAAGAACATAATCCTGACCGAGTCCGCGAAATCTGATCCCCTGATTGTATCGAAGATCAGGGAGCGTTTGAAGTCAGGTAAAAATGTAATTATCACCTCGGGTCTGCTCAGGGCGCTTCAGGGAAAAGGCATTGAGGATATTGTTGAGCTGACTTACACCGACAGGAAAGCGCTGGTTAAAGATTTCAGGGCAGGATGGGGCCGGAGCGCGCAATCACCACAGGAGATATTGATCCCCCAGATCAATTACCTGACCAATGATTCATGGGAAGAAGTTACAGCGACAAACGGGGCAACAGGCTGGCCCATACTTCACAGGGCGCAGTATTCCAAAGCCTTTCTTTATGTGCTTACAATACCCGATAATTTCTCGGACCTGTACCAGTATCCGCCCGAAGTGCTTAACAGGATCAGGGCCGTGGCCACCCAGGATTTCAACATTAAGCTTGAAGCTCCTTCAATGGTCAGTCTTTTTCTTTATGACAACGGAACCTTTATTGTGGAATCGTTCCTGAATGAACCGGTGACAGTTAAGATCATCGCAAACGATCCTGTGAAGACGATCAGCGATCTTCTTTCGGGTGAATCGCTTCAGGGCACAGTTGTCCCGGTTTTTGCTTTCCGTAACAGGCAGCCTGATCCGACATACAGTTTTGAGATCACAATCAAGCCTCATTCATACAGGGTGTTCAAAACAATAGATATGAAATGATCCGGAAATCATTACTTTTATACACATGATAGAAACTAAAAACAGAAAATATGAATAAAATTTATCGTTTCATTTCATTTTCAGTGATAGCTATGGTATTTACATTCTCACTCTCCGGACAGGAAGAGTATCCGAATGAAGGAATGCCGATAAGCGACCTTGACGGGAACGTTTACAGGATCATAATGACAGAGTCGGGTGTGTGGATGGCACAAAACCTGAATACATTTAAGCTTAATGACGGCACTCCGATTGAAATTGTGTATGATAACACAAAATGGCAGGATATAAAGGTTCCTGCCCGCGGCTTTTTCAAAAATGATGTGGAATATGCAGAGACCTACGGTGCAATTTACAACTGGTATGCTGTGGCAACTGGCAAGCTCTGTCCGAAAGGATGGCATGTCCCGACAGAAGAAGAGTGGAACGATATTATGGACTATGCCGGAGGATCTGAAAGATCAGGTGATAATCCTTCCAAGCTCAAGGAGGCCGGAACAGCTCACTGGAAAGCCCCGAATGAAGGCGCCAATAATGAAATTTACTTCACCGCCCTGCCGGCAGGGTATATATCTTCATTCAGCGAAGGTCCTGAGCCGGGGACAAAGACACTCTGGTGGACATCAACCGAGGATATTCAGAATCTTATGCCCGGAGAAAAGGCATCCAATGCAGCTATTGTGGGCCTGAGCTACAACTTCCACAGCAAGACCATGGGCACATTCGAGAAATGGAACGCACTGCCTGTCCGCTGTAAAGCAGACGACGAATAAATCAGTTTATTAACCGTCAAAGTAAGTTTCTTACTTTTTGTCCTTCGTGAAACCCTTAGTGCTCTTAGTGGTTAAATATTCTTTTCTTAAGCACAAAGAACACAAAGTCCACACGAAGAGCACAAAGGATTTTATTTGATACTTTGAAACCCTTTCTTATTTATTAAGAGCTGAAGTATTGCAATAATCCAATATTGGTAACGTTTGATATCCGGAATCTTCATTTTTAGTATTTTTGCCCGATATGAAACAATCGCATAATCTTCCACCGGTACTCTTACTCATTATCCTGAGTTTGTCACTTGCAGTTACTTCCTGTAAGAAGGACGAAGAGGAGGAAGAGACAGCAGGCCTCACAGTAACAACCAAAGATGCATCACATATCGGCAGGGGCTGGGCGACGCTGAATGGTCAGATCAAGACTGACAAAAACACCTTTACAATCAGCTTTGAGTATGATAAATCAACAACTTACGGCCATTCAGTGACCGGAACACCTGAAACAGTTAAGGGTGACACTACCAAATCAATTTATGCAAATCTCCCGGTGCTTGAACCGAATACACAATATTATTTCAGGCTTAAAGCGGTATCTTCAGGTGGTACAACGTATGGCAGCGACATGTCATTTACCACAACTGCTCTCCGGGGTTTCAATATAACGTTTAATCCCGGACTTGTTTATGGCTCTGTTACCGATATTGATGGCAATATCTATAAAACCATTACAATCGGAAATCAAACCTGGATGGCTGAGAACCTTAAAGTCACGAAATACAACGACGGAACAATCATTCCTTTTAATCCTGTTGCCGCAATGTGGTACTCTGCGACCTCCGGGGGATATAGCTGGTACAACAGCGATTCGCTCGGATACGGGGCATTGTATAACTGGCACGCTGCCGGTTCAGACAAGCTCTGTCCTGCCGGATGGCATGTTCCTTCTGATGCAGAGTGGAGTATTCTGGTGACATATCTTGGGGGTGAATCAGGCGCCGGGGCGAAGCTTAAGGAGTCAGGAACCGTACACTGGAGTGTTCCAAATTCCGGAGCAACGAATGAACCAGGATTTTCGGCTCTGCCGGGAGGTTACCGTAATTCCGCAGGCACATTCAACAGCATAAAGCAGAAAGGATACTGGTGGTCCGCATCCGCCGCCTCATCAACTGAGGCATATTACCGTTCAATGGGATACAATTACGGCAACATCGACAGGACCAGCACCAACAAGGTCAGCGGATTCTCTGTAAGATGCGTGAAGGATAATTAGGCACATCATTTCATCCTGTAATAAAAGCCAATTATCAAGGTTCCTGAATCATTGGTCAAAAAAATTTGACACTATTCCTTTTTTGTTATAACTTGCTTATACGGGCTTTAGTCTTAGGGTCTTAGGGTCTTAGGGTCTTAGGGTCTTAGGGTCTTAGGGTCTTAGGGTCTTAGGGTCTTAGGGTCTTAGGGTCTTAGGGTCTTAGGGTCTTAGGGTCTTAGGGTCTTA
>JBFYPG010000114.1:0-7307 GCA_041303415.1 Bacteroidales bacterium | reverse complement strand
TGACAAAACAGTACAGAGAGGATTGAATCCGGCTGTAACAGATTCATTTGCAATTGAATATGGTGTAAGACCGCTTCCGGAAAAAGTCACCATTAAAACTTTTGAGGTTGAACCGCTTAATGATCCGACCATTTGGCCTCCCTTCAAAAAGACCGACAGGCAGACTGATGTGACAGTACCGTACTATATCGACTTTTTCCCGAAAAAGAGTGTCAGGTTCCCGTTCGCATACTTATTGAAGATCAACGACATGGATGTGGTTGAGCTTCTGAAACTGCAGGGCATCAGGCTTGAAAGGCTTGCATCGGATGAAAGCCTTGTGGCTGAAAGGTTTGAAATCATCAGGCTTGAAGCGTCGCCGCGCCTTAACCAGGGACATTATACAAACAGGATCAGCGGCAAATTTGTAAGCGGGACCATTAATTTTCCTGCAGGGACTATCGTGATAAGAACTGCACAGCCGCTGGCCAGCTTGGCAGCTTACCTGCTTGAGCCGCAGTCTAACGACGGGCTGCTTACCTGGAATTTCCTTGATCGTTATCTTGTGCCTCAATGGGGAGCAGGATATTACCCTTACCCTGTTTACAGAATAATTGAGCCTGTGTCGCTGGAAACATCAGTCATAAAATAGGCAGGTTTCTGTCTGATCTTCGTGTTATTTTAATAACATTGCATAAAAATTCCTGTTTCCTGATCAAAAGATACGGTAATGAGAAAATGGCGGATTGAAGATTCAGCTGAACTTTACAACATCAACGGCTGGGGCGTTGACTATTTTTCGATAAATGACAAAGGCCATGTTATAGTAACGCCCAGGAAGGATTCAGCATCTGTCGATCTCAGGGAGCTGATAGATGAGCTTACTCTCTCGGATGTCTCTACACCTGTACTGATCAGGTTTCCAGATATTCTCGATGACCGCATCATCAGTATCTCCAACTGTTTCAAGTCAGCCTCAGAGGAGTACGGGTACAAAGCCCAGAATTTCATTATATATCCGATAAAGGTAAACCAGATGCGTCCGGTGGTTGAGGAGATCGTCAGCCACGGGAAGAAGTTCAACATCGGTCTGGAGGCAGGTTCAAAACCCGAGCTCCATGCTGTTATTGCAATCAATACCGACCCTGAATCACTCATAATCTGCAACGGATACAAGGATGAGGATTACATAGAGCTGGCCCTGCTTGCGCAGAAAATGGGGAAGCGGATTTTTCTTGTTGTTGAGAAGCCAAATGAACTGAAACTGATAGCCTCTATCGCAAAAAGGCTGAAGGTGAAGCCCAACCTTGGCATCCGCATCAAGCTGGCGAGCGTGGGCAGCGGTAAATGGGAAGACTCGGGAGGCGATAACAGCAAGTTCGGGCTTACATCAAGCGAGCTCCTTGAAGCTATTGATTTCCTTGAAAAGAACAAGATGAGGTCATGCCTGCGTCTTATCCATTTTCATATAGGCAGCCAGGTCACGAAGATCAGGAGGATAAAGGTTGCGCTGCGCGAAGCCTCCCAGTTTTATGTGCAGCTTCGCAAGCTCGGTTTCAATGTTGAGTTCGTGGATATAGGAGGAGGGCTGGGCGTTGATTACGATGGAACAGGTTCGTCGAACAGCGAGAGCAGCATGAACTATACCCTTCAGGAGTACGTGAACGACTCGGTGAGCACATTCGTTGATGCCAGCAACAAAAACAATATTCCGCATCCCAACGTGATCACCGAATCAGGCCGCTCGCTTGCAGCCCACCATTCGGTGCTTGTTTTTGAGGTGCTTGAGACAACCACGCTCTCATCATGGGACCCTGAGGAAGCGATCAGTGAAAATGACCATGAGCTTGTAAAGGAGCTCTTCGCTCTCTGGAACAATGTTAACCAGCCCAGGATGCTGGAGACCTGGCATGATGCACAGCAGATCAGGGAGGAGGCACTCGATAGGTTCAGCCTGGGATTGATCGATCTTAAAACAAGGGCCCAGACAGAGAGGTTATTCTGGTCGGTTGCCAGGAAAGTCTACACCATTGTCGCCAACATGAAGCATGTACCCGACGAACTGAAGCAGATTTCAAGGATATTGTCTGATAAATACTTCTGTAATTTCTCCCTGTTCCAGTCGCTGCCCGATGCCTGGGCAATCGACCAGATATTCCCGATTATGCCCATCCACCGGCTGAACGAGGAACCTGTTGTGGCAGCCACGATACAGGACATAACATGCGATTCGGACGGAAAGATCGATAATTTCATAGCGACACGTAATTCACACCACTATCTTCCGGTTCACCCGATGAAAGGCAGGGAACCTTATTATATGGGAGTTTTCCTGGTTGGCGCATACCAGGAGATACTTGGCGACCTTCATAATCTTTTCGGAGACACGAATGCCGTGCATGTTTCAGTGGATGAGGACGGGTACAGGATCGACCAGGTGATCGACGGCGAGTCAGTTGCTGAAGTCCTTGATTATGTGCAGTATAATGCAAAAAAACTCGTGCGCACTGTTGAAACATGGGTGACATCCTCGGTGAAAAGCGGAATAATCACTCTTAAGGAAGGGAAAGAATTCCTTTCAAACTATCGCTCCGGTCTTTACGGCTATACCTATCTTGAGTAGATCACGGTGACAGATACTCTCTTTTATTTCGGAAGAATTATTCTTCCGGATTATTTTTTTTCATAACTTGGAGTTTTAATATCTGATCAGAATAGACATTTTAATCTAACCATTCTAATTTTAAGACTTATGAGCGAATCAAGTTTCAATTTCAATGCTTTTATCAGGGATTCAATTGATGTCCTTGTTAAACCAAAATCCTACTTCTCGACTATGAAGACAACGGGAGGTATTGCTGAGCCTTTGATCAAGGCCCTGATCTATGGCGTATTAGCCGGACTTATTGCCTTAATCTGGGGACTGCTGAAGATTGGCGGTTCAGTCGGCCTGCTCGGAGGAGCCGTTGGCGTCATGATGTTCGTCTGGTATGTAATAGGCGCTGTGATAGGGCTCTTCATCGGAGCTGTTGTCCTGCTTGTCATTTCAGCAATTTGCAAGGGCAGCACCGATTTTGAAGCCAATGCCAGGGTCACTGCCTCGCTGATGGTCGTTATGCCGATCAGCGCACTTCTGGGATTTGTTTCCGGGCTGAACCTAACAGCAGGTTCAATCATCTCACTGGCAATTAACCTCTTTTCCCTTTACCTGCTTTATCATGGGCTGGTTGAGGCTCTTAAAGCAAAACCGCAGACTGCAAAGATCCTGACAATAATCCTTGCCGCACTTCTGGCGCTGTTCTTCCTTATCGGACTTGGAGCCAAAAAGACAGCATCAAAATTCCTTGAAGAGTATGATAACAAAGATCTCAAGGAGCTGCTGGAAGACATAGAGAAAGAAACAGACTAAACATTTTATCTGATATACAACGCGCCAGGCCTGCTGAAAAAAGTCTAGATATGTCTGGCGCTTTTGTTTTACTTCTTGCCGTCATTCAATAGTTTTTATACTTTTATGCACTTGTCCCGGGAATCAATCTGCTGCCCGGGTTAAAGTATAATTTGTAATTCTTTTACCCTGTAATGAAAAACTGGATCTTCTCCAGAAATATGCTCGTTGTCCTGTTTTACAGGATACTGCTCATAATGTTCCTTTTTTCGCTCAGCCGGATTGGCTTCTACCTGCTGAACCTTAAAATGTTCCCGGGAATAGCCGCCGGTGAATTCTTCACGATCCTTGGAGGTGGTCTTATGTTTGATATCTCTGCTGTCATTTATGTGAACAGCCTCTTTATCCTGCTTAGCGTATTGCCTTTCGATATAAGATACAATGAGATTTACCAGAAAGTGCTGAAATACATTTTCTTCATCACCAATGGTCTCGCATTCGCGATCAATTCAGCAGATTTTGTCTATTACAGGTTTGTCTTCAAGCGCGCCACTGCCGATGTATTCAGGACATTTGAAAATGAGACCAATCTGCCCGGCCTCTTCTTCAGGTTCCTGACAGATTACTGGTATGTGACTCTGTTCTGTATATTGATCTGGTTCTTAATGGTATACCTTTATAACATGGTAAAGGCGGTAAAACCTGTACCTTCAAATAAAATCGCATATTACAGCATCAATCTGCTTGCAATACCGCTGGTCGCTGCCCTTGCAATCGGAGGGGTAAGAGGCGGATACAAGCATTCAACACGTCCCATAACAATCAGCAATGCAGCTCGTTACGTTGATCATCCAAGGAATGTGGCGATAGTTCTCAATACGCCTTTCAGCCTCCTGCGGACATCAGGCAAGAAGGCGCTTGAAAAACATGATTTCTATGATAATGAGAGGCTGAAGGAGCTATATGACCCGCATTACATACCTTCGGGCGATAAACCGTTCAGCAGGGAAAATGTTGTTATAATTATACTTGAGAGCTTTGCCCGGGAGTACATTGGTTCACTTAACAGAGACCTGGAGGGGGGATCATATACAGGATATACTCCATTCATAGATTCGCTTCTCACAGAAAGCCTCACCTTTGATGTATCGCTCTGCAACGGCAGGAAATCGATTGATGCGATGCCTTCAATTCTTGCTTCCCTGCCATCGCTCGAAACACCGTACATCATATCCCACTATGCAAATAACAGCATAAACGGGATCGCTTCGCTTCTGAAGGAGAAAGGATACTATACAACTTTCTTTCATGGTGCCCCGAACGGATCAATGGGCTTCGATTCGTTTGCACGGATGGCAGGATTTGATGATTATTTCGGACTCGACCAATACTCTGAAAAGGATGATTTCGATGGCATCTGGGGCGTTTGGGATGAGCCTTTCTTCATGTTCTTTGCCGATCAGCTCAACAGCTTCAGAGAACCTTTTCTTGCTTCAATATTTTCCGTCTCATCGCACCATCCCTTTGAGGTACCGGAGCAATACAGGGATAAGTTCAGGAAAGGTCCGGCCCCGATCGTTGAGGTGGTGGGTTATACTGATTATTCCCTGAAAAGGCTCTTTGAAAGGATGTCGGCGGCTCCGTGGTTCAGCAATACCCTTTTTGTAATTACAGCAGATCATACCAATGAGTCGATCCATAAGGAGTATCAGAATGATTTCGGCGTGTACAGCATACCTATAATATTATATAAACCGGGAAGCTCAATGAAAGGAATGAAAAACAGGATAGCTCAGCAAATCGATATCATGCCGACAATCCTCAGCTACCTCGGCTATGACCGGGAATACATAGCTTTCGGAAACGACCTGATGGACGATTCTGAAGAGTCATTTGCTTTTAATACGAATGGCAGCACCTACCATATTTATATGATGGATCATATTCTCGAGATGATAGATTACAAACCGGCAGGATTGTATAACTTTAAGCTTGACAGAATGCTTCAGAACGATATACTGGATAAGGAGCCCGGGCTTGCTCTGGTTATGGAGGAAAAGCTGAAGGCAGTTATTCAGTCGTACAATACCAGGCTGATCGAAAATTCTATGGTTGTAAAAAAATAAAAACTATGAAATCACGACGTCAGTTTCTTAAGCTTGCCGGTACGGGAGTGCTGGCCGCAGGTGCCGCTTCGGTTTACGAATACCCTATTCCTTCTGGTCCTGTCAAGAAATCAACTGCAACCGACAACTTTGAAGTAGGTATGGCCGGGTATACTTTTCTGAACTTCAATGTAGACCAGACAATTGAAATGATGAAAAGGACAGGAGTGAAGTACCTTTCTCTCAAAGACTTTCACATGCCGATGAACAGCACTCAGGATAAGATCAGCGAGGTAATCGGAAAATTCAAAAGTGCAGGGTTGACCGTTTATACCGTTGGAGTGGTTTACATGAAAACACCTGAATCAGTTGACCAGGCATTTGAATATGCCAGGATGGCCGGAGTAAAAATGATTGTGGGAGCTCCTAATGTTGAGCTTCTCCCGCAGGTGGAGAAAAAGATCAAAGAGTATGATTTCCGGCTTGCCATACATAATCACGGACCGGATAATCCATTGTTCCCGAATGCAGCTGATATCTGGAACCATGTAAAGGACCTTGACCCCAGAATCGGGATCTGCCTGGATATTGGTCACACCCTTCGTGACGGACAGGATCCCGTTGTTGACATCCTGAGATATAAAAGCCGCATATATGATCTGCATATCAAGGACGTCGATAAGGCTTCAAAAGAAGGAAAGACAATCGAAATGGGCAGGGGGATAATCGATATTCCGGGAGTGGTTGCAGCCTTAAGGAAAATCAAATATTCAGGCAAATGCAGCCTGGAATTTGAAAAGGATATGAAAGATCCGCTTGCAGGAATAGCTGAATCAATTGGCTATTTCAAAGGGGTGATGGCCTGCAGGTAGAACTGGTTGCTGGTTACTTGTTGCTGGTTGCTCGTTGCTGGTTGCTTGTTACTGGTTGACTGTAGTCATTATTTTCCTTCTTAGCGACAGATATAAGATCTGAGCTATTGTCGGACATAATAGAATAAAAATGATCCATACAGGTTTATACTTGATTTTTGATGCCAAAGCATCAGCAAGGAAAAGGATCGTTACCAGTATCATTATCGAAAGTAAGAACCCTCCCCAGAAGCTGTCAAGCGAGAATTTTTCTGCGGGATTGAGAACAATAAGGAATGGGGCCACAGCTGCAATTACTGTCAAAATCCATGCATTGATCCTTGGGATAATCATTTCCGTATTCATTTGCCAGAGATTTTTTTTATTCCCCGATAACCTTGATAAGTTTTCCTGCGGGCACCTGTGCTGTCAGCTCAAGGTTGTTGAGAAGCGCTACCTCAGCCAGCTTATCCTGGTTCACACCATAATATGCCAGGGCATCTGCAACTGATCCGGTCCTGTAAATCTTTTTGATCAACAGCTTTGTCGGCTTCACATTTATTTTAGCAGCATCGGTAAGCGCCGAGAAGGAATTCATAGATGATTCAAGCAGACCCCTGAATGCGGTAAAATCAGCCTCGGCTGATACACCATGCATGACAAAAACATTTCCGCTGTACTGAATGAAATATGATAATACGAAATTGGCTGATTCTGCTCCGGTTTGCTGATCCTTCATCACCTGTTTTGACAGGGTTGATATTGCCGGCAGTCCGTTTACCGTTACCTGTTTGTTTTCTGACAGGACAAGGCCAAGACGTTTTAATGTTGAATCTGCAGCTGCCTTAAGGACTTTCTCGTTGGCAAGAGTGAAGATCAGCAGGGCTTTCTGGTCTTCCGGGGCTATATTGACCTGGGCCGGAGTGTTTTCCAGTTTCCATCCGGCAGGATAGGAGAATTTTAATTTGAGTATAGGGTGATAAA
>JBFYPG010000113.1:0-4091 GCA_041303415.1 Bacteroidales bacterium | reverse complement strand
TTATTCTTCATAAGAGGATCAGTACCACCGTACCCAAGGCGAAAGCATTGAAGACATACGTTGAACCCCTTATAACTAAATCGAAGGAAGATTCAACTCACTCCAGGAGAGTGGCATTCGGCTATCTGAAGGATAAAGCCGCAGTAGCTGAATTATTCAGGGAGATATCACCGAAAATAGCAGAACGCCCGGGAGGATATACACGGATCCTGAAAACCGGAAACAGGATCGGCGACAATGCCGAGATGTGCATTCTTGAGCTTGTCGATTTCAACGAGCTCATGAAAGGCGGAGCAGAAGCTGCTAAAGCCAAGACATCAAGAAGAAGAAGGGGACCTAAGAAAAAAGGTGAAGCTGAAGCCGCCGAAAAAAGAGCTCCTGAAGCAAAGACAGAAGAAAAGGCAAAAGCGCCTGAGAAGACTAAACAGCCTGAAACTGCACCTGAAGAAAAATAACAGCCTGCAAAATATTATTGTAAAGAAAGGGATAAGTCATTATCCCTTTTTTTGTATATTGCACAATTGTTTAATAAAAAAAATAAAATCCTATGGGTCAAATAGTTAGTGTACATGCACGCGAGATCCTTGATTCACGCGGCAATCCGACCATCGAGGTCGATGTTATGACTGCAAGCGGCTTTTTCGGCCGTGCTGCAGTGCCTTCAGGCGCATCTACAGGCGAAAATGAAGCTCTGGAACTCAGAGACGGCGATAAGAGCCGTTACATGGGCAAGGGTGTTCTGAAAGCAGTTCATAATGTAAATAATGTTATTGCCGAAGAGATAAATGGCATGGATGTGACCGACCAGGTGTCAATCGATAAAAAAATGATTGACCTCGACGGCACCAAAACCAAGAGCAACCTTGGAGCGAACGCAATACTCGGCGTCTCCCTGGCCTGCGCAAAGGCTGCAGCCCAGGCTCACGGATTGCCTCTTTTCAGATATATCGGAGGCACAAATTCAGTTGTTATTCCGGTTCCGATGATGAACATTATTAACGGCGGTTCCCATTCCGATGCACCGATAGCTTTCCAGGAATTCATGATCAGGCCCGTGGGAGCACCTTCATTCAAGGAAGGGCTCAGGATGGGCGCTGAAATATTCCATAACCTCAAGAAAGTTCTCAAAGGCAGGGGATTAAGCACAGCTGTTGGCGATGAAGGCGGATTTGCCCCCAACCTTGAAGGAGCGGAAGATGCACTTGAAACAATTCTGCAGGCAATTACTGCAGCCGGATATAAACCGGGCAAGGATATTACAATAGCACTCGACCCGGCAGCATCGGAATTCTACGAAAACGGAATGTATAATTATGCAAAATTTGAAGGCCCCAAAGGCGCCAGGCGTACATCCAAAGAGCAGGTGGACTATTTTGAAAAACTGATAAGCAAGTACCCGATTGATTCAATAGAAGACGGAATGGCTGAAAGCGACTGGGAAGGCTGGAAAATGATGACAGATAGGCTTGGAAAAAAGATACAGATCGTGGGCGATGACGTGTTTGTTACAAATATGGAATACCTTAAGAAAGGTATAGATATGGGTTGCGCCAATTCAATACTTATAAAACTGAATCAAATAGGCAGTCTGACTGAAACCCTGGCATGTATTGAAATGGCTCACAAAGCCGGATATACTACAGTTATTTCTCATCGCTCAGGTGAGACTGAAGATTCCACTATTGCCGACGTGGCTGTTGCTGTAAATTCAGGACAGATAAAAACAGGCTCATGCAGCCGTACCGACAGGCTGGCCAAGTACAACCAGCTTCTCAGGATCGAGGAAATGCTGGGCGACCTTGCAGTATACGGGTACAAAAGATAGTTATCAACAATTGTTAATAACTTTTGTTAAAACCGGGTTTACAACAACGACCCGGTTTTATTGCATTATGATACTTCCTGTGCTATTTTTGATCTATCGGGTGAGCGATAAAAGGCTGCTCGAAAGATGTGGAACCGGAAATGGTTACTTAACTGAAACACGATCCGGTTCATTCAGGCCTCCGGGCCTGCGCATCAGGAGAGCCGAAGTCCGGATGAAAGGACCTAAAGTCCCGGGTATCCGGCAGATCGAAGAAAACCGGAAACGTTCTTTCAGAGATTAAGTCACAGGGCTTCAGAAAACAAAAGGGTCTCGGCCCGGAGTGATCTGAAACTGGTGCCGATTCCTTCGGGAGACGCGCACCGGAGCCTGAAGGACACTTCGTCCCGGAAAGTCAGGCCGCAAGGCAGGAAGAAAGGGACAGCCGGAAGGTTATGCCGTAACAGGCAAAACCGGAAAGCCAGGGGTTGCAAAACCAGATCGTAAGACCTGTTATGCAGCCGGCCAGAATAACAGTAACCCGACGCCGTAAACGGCCTCGGCTGTAAACGGTGAATGGGAACTAATCGCAAGAATAGTTCCCATTATTGTTTTATAAATATCCATTATCTTTGAACTCCAATCTGATTTTATGGCCTATTCAGGACTTTCAGCCTTCATTGATGACCTCGAACGAAATAATGAACTTACCCGTATTAAAACATTCATTGACCCGGTACTGGAAATAACCGAAGTAACCGACCGGATATCCAAAAACAACGGAAATGCTCTCCTGTTTGAAAATACAGGCACAAAATTCCCTCTTCTTATAAATGCCTATGGATCAGATAAAAGACTCTCCATGGCGCTGGGAAGATATACCCTCGATGACGCACCAGATGAAATAACCGAACTCCTTGGAACCCTCACTGCCGAAGGAGGCAGATCACTGAAGTCGCTGAGATCCCTCCTTAAAATATCAGGGTATATGCCGAAAAGAAGCAGGGGAAGAGGGACATGCCAGCAGGTGGTGGACATGGATCCCGATCCCGGCATCCTCCCTGTTCTGAAATGCTGGCCTCACGACGGCGGACGCTTCATAACCCTGCCGATGGTCCATACAAAACACCCTGAGACCGGTAAAACCAATGTCGGCATGTACCGCATGCAGATTCTTGACCGGAAAAGCACCGCGATGCACTGGCAGCTACACAAAACAGGAGCAAACCATTTTGAAGCATGGAAGGAGGCAGGACGAAGAATGCCGGTTTCAGTCACACTCGGCGGCGACCCTGTCTATGCATATGCCTCCACTGCCCCCCTCCCGGAGAATATCGATGAATATATCCTTGCAGGATTTCTCAGGAAGAGAAAAGTGAAGCTTGTAAAATGCATCACAAATGATCTCTATGTGCCGTGCGATGCCGATATCGTAATTGAAGGCTATGTGGATCCGGCTGAAGAGCTTGTGTGGGAAGGTCCCTTCGGTGACCATACCGGTTTCTATTCCCTTGCCGGCTGGTACCCCCGTTTCCATATAACCTGTATAACCCATTCAGGGAATGCTGTTTATCCGGCAACTGTTGTGGGTGTCCCGCCGCAAGAGGATGCCTGGTTCATAAAAGCCACTGAAAAGATCTTCCTTGCACCGGTACGGCTGGCTGTTCAGCCTGAGATTGAAGACTTTCATATGCCCGCTGCCGGAGTTGCACACAACCTCGTTATCGTTAAGATCAGAAAAACATACCAGGGACAGGGGAAGAAGGTTATAAGCTCACTTTTCGGCACCGGACAGATGATGTTTACCAAATACCTGGTTGTAGTCAGCGGCAGCATCGACATCAGGAACTACAGGGAGCTGATCCGGCATGTGCTTGATAATACCGATTTCAGAACCGACCTGGTTTTCACCAGCGGTCCCCTTGATGTGCTCGACCATTCATCAGATACTTTTGCAATGGGAGGCAAGCTGGGTGTTGACGGTACGATAAAAATGCCGGAGGAAAAGAGACCTGATACAGATTACGGGAGAATAGCCCGGGATGATCTCCCGGTTACCGTTGCAGGAGTGAATCAGGATGAATCTCCAGATTCAGCTGAAAGATCCAGAGAAGGTTTCAGGAGCAGGGAGACGATTGACAGGTTCAGGATAATCCTGGCTGTTGATCACACGGTGGATGTGAATGATATGCACATGGTAGCCTGGCAGGTACTGGGTAATTCAGATCCGCTGCGCGATATTGAGATCATCTCCGGTAAAACACTATATGTTGACGGAACGATAAAG
>JBFYPG010000112.1:0-3221 GCA_041303415.1 Bacteroidales bacterium | reverse complement strand
GCCCCATCTCCTTAAGCTCGGTGATTGCCAGGTACCTGTTATGAAAGATCATGTCGGTGTCAATATTGTCTTTCCTTATCAGCCATATCCTGCCTTCGATAAAATCAGGTTTTGCTTTTCTATCCCCAGCCTCTTTTTTAATTATGGCCGGTTTTCTTTCGTTGATTTTAAAAAGAGCGGGTTTTAAAGGTACCCTGCCCGGTGTTGTAATATATCCTGCAACTGCAGAGGCAGCTGCAATGGCAGGCGATGCAAGGTATACGCTTCCCTTTCCCTGTTTTCCAGGGAAGTTCCTGTTTCCTGTGCTAACAGTAACTTCTCCCGGTCCGTTCTGGCCGACCTGTCCCGCTGCACATCCTGCGCATCCTGCATTTGAAAAAAGCGCGCCGGCCTTTTTAAATATATCAACCAGGCCGTCTGCCAGGCACTCTTTCCATATTTCATCTGTTGCAGGAACTATCTTGAGCACAACTCCGGGAGCAACAGTTCTTTCCTTTAGTATCTCCGCAGCAATCCTCATATCCTCCATCCTGCCATTTGTACAGCTTCCGATAAAGGCAGAATCAATTTTGGTTCCTTCAACTTCTGAAGCTGCAACAGTATCATGAGGTTCTCCGGGCCGTGAAACCATGGGAACGAACCCGGATACCTCCACATCAAATATTTTTTCGTACAATGCATCCTGGTCGGCATAAATCGAAGTGAATTTATATGATGAACGGCGGCTGCAGTATTCAATTATCTCCTCTGAGGCCGGAAATAATATTGTTATTGCGCCCATTTCGGTTGCCATTGATGATATGGTTATCCTCGAATCGAGGCTCATTCTGTCGACTGACTCGCCGCAGATCTCCACGGAATAACCAAGAAGTGAATTTGCTCCGAAAATGCCCAGCAGGTTAAGTACGACATCCTTGGCGGTTATGTCAGCAGGCAAACTGCCATTAAGACTCAGCATGACCGAAGGAGGCACCTTGAACCATATTTTCCCGCTATGCCATGAAGCTGCAATGTCCATATCGCCCATTCCCTGTCCGAATGCGCCGACAGCTCCCAGGATATTGGCGTGCGAGTCGGTTGAAACAGCTGTTGCTCCCGGAAACACATAGCCCTGATCGATAAGCAGATGAGTTCCGATGCCTGCATCGATATCATAAACACGGATCCCGTTCTCACGTGCAAACAGTCTGCAGATATGCTGGTTTACAGCATATTTCTGATCTGATCCCGTAGGGTTGCAGTCGAAGGTAAAGAGGGTTTTCCCGGGGTCCTTTACATCCAAACCGTTATCCCTGATGTTTTTTACAACGTTTGCGCCGCCGAAATCACGGGCAACACGGATATCAATATCAACATCAATTAATTCTCCCGGATGCACTGATTCTTTCCCGGAGTGAGCAGCAAGAATTTTCTCGATAAGCGTCATGACATATTTCAATTTTAGATGATACAAATATAGCCCTAAAAGGCTATTAATTATTTTCACGTAATTCTTTGATATTTGCAAATTAATATATATATTTGTTAAAGCTCATGCTATTGGTATAAGAGGAGATGAGCAAGGGTAGGGAGTGAAAATCAACAGGATTGTATTGCAGACATTGACTTTCACATCTGGAACCTGAGGAAAAGCGCCAGCTTTCCGTGGTTCCGTCCTTTTATCAGACAGTAGACACGGGAATTATCTCATTAATAAAGCCCGCTCCCTGATTTTCATGACTACCCTTTCTCCTCTTATTTTTTTTTGTGCTTTTCAACACGCTTCTCCCTTTCAGTCTGCCGGATTAATGTATGAAATTTATATTATCTTTGCCCGCGGTAGATCGGGTAAATTGGTTAATTCCATCTTAAGGGTCCATGAAGACATATATCAGACGACGGGAGAAGAATGACCAGCTTGTTGTATTTTTCGGCGGCTGGGGCACTGATGAGAATGTCTTCACCCCTCTGTGCAACGATGAGTTCGATTTCATACTTTTCTACAACTACTCTGCCGACGAGGCACTTGTCCTGCCGGAGATGAAAGTGTACAACAAGATAACTCTCATTGGCTGGTCGCTTGGCGTATGGGCAGCAGAATATTTATCGTCAAAAACCGGAATTGTGCCTGATGTTACCATCGCCGTTAACGGCACTCCGGTGCCGGCGGATGATCAGTACGGAATTCCTCTCAAGGTATTCGAGGGCACCCTTAACAACATCTCAGAGGCCAACATGGAGAAATTCTACCTGAGAATGTTTGGAGACAAAAGAACATACAGGCTGAATGCTGACAGGATCCCTCACAGAACTGGCAAATCGCTGCATGACGAGCTCAGATGGCTCTATAACAGGATAATGGAGCAGCCAGAACCGGGTTTCAGATGGGATTATGCGGTATCAAGTGAAATTGACAGGGTCTTTCCATCCGAAAATGTAAACAGCTACTGGAAAAAGCAGAAGGTCACGCGCCATATCATTCTTCCTCTCCCCCACTATCTGTTCAACAGATGGAATTCATTCTCTGAATTTATAAATTTTGTAGAGCAATTCAGGAAAAAGAGGGCGGTTAAAAGCAAAAATGAGGAGGCTGTTCTCAAAGATCCCTGATCAGGATATTTGAATCTGATTTGGCAGTGATTTTGTCAAATTTTTCAAGCATGGCGACAATCCTCTCATAGTCTTTGTTGCTGATCACAGTCTGATTTTCAGTACCCCTCTTATCGAGCTTAGAAAGCACATAACTCACTGTAAGCTTGTTAATATCAAGCGCCGGCTGATAGAGCCTTTCGATCTGGTCTTTTTCATATATAACAGAAACAAGATTTGCTTTTGTGAGGTCCTCAAGAATGTCGCGCGCAAGGCGCACGGGTATCTTGAGGGATTTTCCGATACTCTCGGCGCCAACAGGCTTCTCTCCCACAGCAAAGTTCCTGATGATCATATTCATTATCAGGATCACAAGCGCTCTTTTATGGAAATGGCTCACATTAAGCGCCTCGGATTCAGATTCATACCTGGAAATATTCTGGTTGGCAAATGAGAGCTCGGCTCCGATCAGTATAATAATCCATGTTGTCTGAAGGAAGATTATGAAAAGTGGAATCGCTGCAAGTCCTCCGTAGATCGCGCTCAGTTTTGTAATGCCAAACTGAAGGTCAAGGTAGAGCCATTGAAGGATCTTAAGCAGCGTACCTGCAATTATGCCCGCGATCATTGCTGGCATGAACTTCACCTTTGCA
>JBFYPG010000111.1:0-7265 GCA_041303415.1 Bacteroidales bacterium | reverse complement strand
CGGTGGGCATATGCATGTACAAGCAGCTCGCAGATCTTCTTGGTAGCTCCCATCACATTTGTAGGATTGACAGCTTTATCCGATGAGATCATTACAAACTTCTCAACTCCGTATCGTATTGAGAGATCTGCAATATTTTTTGTTCCTCCGACATTCACCCTGAATGCCTCCTGGGGATGGGCCTCCATGATCGGGACATGCTTGTAAGCAGCAGCATGAAACACTATCCCCGGTTTATATTTTTCGAAAATATGTTCCATCACATCTTCCCTGGTAACATCCCCGATAATGATCTTGTAGTTGCAGTCTACGACTTTTGTTTTAAGTTCCTCTCCCAGGTAGAAACATGGTGTTTCAGCCTGGTCAACCAGCACAAGCTGCTTTACATTAAACCTGGTAAGCTGTCTTGCGATTTCTGACCCGATTGAACCTGCAGCGCCTGTTACCAGAATGGTTTTTCCATGCAATCCTTGCTCAATTATGTCAAGATCAAGAGTGATCGGATCCCTTCCGAGGAGATCCTCCAGCTTGACCTTCTGCAGATTTCTTACATCGAGCTTTCCGTTAAGCCATGTATCAACTGACGGGGTGTCAAGTATCTCACACCCGAATCCGATAACCGATTCAATTACCTTCTTTTTCTTGGAAGGGGCAATATTGTTAATAGCTATAATGAAAGCTTTAATTTCCTGGTCATCAAAGAATTCCTTTGAGAGAACATGTCTTGAATAAACAGGATAACCATCTACCTTTTTACCCTGCAGTTTCCTGTCATCATCAATAAACCCCTTTAGCTGGTACTGGCTCTTGGTATCACCCTCAATAACACGTTTTACTACTATTCCCATGTCACCGGAACCATAGATCAGAACATTTTTTCGGTCTTTGGATTCGGTGGTTGCAAACTCGTAGAACATCTTTATGAATATCCTGAAGAAAAAGAGCACCAACATTACAGCTCCAAAATGGATCAGCAGGATTGAAAGAGGTATGTTGAACAGGGCGTTCCATCCATAATACCTGCTCATCAGTGTAAAAAGGAACAGCATTATCAGGGCGGAGGCACTTGTAAAAATAATCTTATATGTATCTTTCAGTGTAGTATGCCTGATCATTCCTTCAAACGACCTGAATATCAACATGAAAAATGTATAAACAGCAAGGACCAGGAACGCTTGTTTTAAGGAAAGGGATATTTCATATGTATAGATCTCGAAATTGTATCTGAGTATATAGGCTATCAGAAATGAAAAATATACAGCACACATATCCAGGAGCAGAACCAGCCACCTTGGAAGAGAGTGATTCCTGAAGAGGTAAAAGACCCTGCTTTTCAGCTTTTCAATCATGCTTTTATGAAATCTTTCGCGAAATTAGTTAATTATATAAGATAAAAGACAAAAGTATAAAGACAAAAGTTGCTTTTTAAAGAAGACAAAAGTATTAATTAACAAACTGGCTATCTTGATTTTTGGACAATTGAGCCAAGAATATTCTTTAATTCAGTGGATTCTTTTATCAAGTAATTAAGCTCGTCGACATTAATATTCTTAACAGTCCTTGTAATTATGCGTAACCAGTAATTTGACTCTCGCATTTCTCTTAAGGATAGCCTTACTTTATTGGTAAAATCTGCTTTTGAAGACCCTCCTTGTGATTCTTCATAGTTAGCGCCAGAAGAACAGGCACTCTTTGATAGCTGTGCTCTGATAGTCTTATTTTCAGGCGAATAAGGCAATGTCTTCAAGAATTCTATTACCCTGACAGCAAATTCAAAAAGTCTTTCACACAGATCATTCTTCGTTTGTTCCACTTTTATCTTTTAACTTTTGTCTTTTGTCTTGAATAATCGACGCTTCCGCCAAGTCAATCACATGACACATATTATGTATCTGATTGATAACTAGCCTATTATATCATATTTGTAACAAATGTTACAAATTCTTCCTGTACCACTTTATTGCTTCCTGCAAGCCCTGATGTACGTTGTACTCAGGCTTGTATCCAAGAAGTCTCCCTGCTTTATCTATTGAGGCCTGAGAATGAGGCACATCTCCTCCCCTCACAGGTCCATACTCAGGTTCGATCCCGAGTAATGATTTATCATACGCTCCCGCCTCAGATCTGATCATCTCATAAAGCTGATTCAGGGTCGTCCTCTCGCCCTGAGCTATGTTATATACCTGATTGATTGATTCAGACCTTGTAGCAGTCGCTGCCAGGTGGTTTGCCTGAATAACATTATCGATATAAGTAAAATCACGTGAATAGGTCCCATCTCCATTAATAACGGGCCTGTTATGCTCCATCAGGAGCTTCACAAACTTTGGTATCACTGCAGCATACGGACCTTCAGGATACTGCCGCCTGCCAAACATATTGAAATACCTGAGGCCAATCACCTCAATGCCGTATATCTTCGAGAAGTTGGAAGCAAACAGCTCATCAACATATTTCGTTATTGCGTATGGGGAGAGAGGATTGCCTATCCTCTCTTCCACCTTTGGCAGTTCCTGGTTATCCCCATAGGTCGAAGAACTGACCGCATAAATGAATCTTTTAACCCCGGATTCTTTAGATGCAAAAAGCATCTTAACAAAACCACCGATATTGACATCGGTGGCTGAAACGGGATCTTTTATTGATCTTGGCACTGAACCTAATGCTGCCTGATGAAAAACTATCTCTGCATCTCTGACTGCATCCATACAATCATCAAAAAGACGAATATCTCCTTCAATAAGCTTAAAAGAAGGATTGCTGAGGAATCCGGTAATATTCTTTTTCTTTCCTGTTGAGAAATTATCAAGACAGACCACGTAATTGCCAGAATTCAGGAGAGATTCCACAAGATTTGAGCCAATAAAACCAGCCCCCCCGGTGACCAGAACCTTCTTATCCCTCAAAATTCGATCCATCAACTGACTAAATACAACAATTTAATACAAATATAGCAGAACTTAAGACATCTGGTATCATACTTTTTCGAACATCAGCCTGATCTCTTCCAGAATAAATTCCGCAGTTCTTCCATCTCCGTAGAAACCAGGATAATCAAAATCCGGAAGATTCTTCAGAAGCCTTATAAATTCGCTCTTTATCTTCAACGGATCTGCATCCGCAAGAACTGCTGTTCCGTTTTTAACAAGCTCAACCCATTCAGTCTCTTTCCTGAGAACTATGCACGGCTTCCTGAAAAAATGCGATTCCTTCTGAACGCCTCCTGAATCGGTTATGATCATCCTGCTGTTCTTTTCAAGCAGTATCATTTCGAGATAGGATACAGGGTGAATTATCCTTATGAATCTGCAGTCATTCAACTCATTATATAGAGTTCCAAGATTAGTTTTCAGGGATACCGTCGTTCGCGGATGAAGCGGCAGTACAAACGTGATAGAGTACTCTTCAGCAAGCGACCTGAAGGTAGTCAGTATCGTTTCAAGCCTTTCCGCATTATCAGTGTTAATATCCCTGTGGATGGTTGCCAGTATGTAATTATCCCTCTCTATCTTCAGCTGATCAAGGAATGAAGTCTTTTTTCTTTCTGCCAGCTCTGCAAAGAAGAGGGCGTTGTCGTACATGATATCACCTGTCAGGTAGATCTTCGGGTTGTCAATTGTATAGGGCGGAGAGTTCTCAGGCCGGAATCCCTCATTCATCAGGTTCTTAAAAGCAGCATTTGTGGGAGCAAACATCAGTGTCGAGGAATGGTCGCTCATAATACGATTTATCTCTTCAGGCATCCGCTTATTGAAGGAGCGTAAACCGGCTTCGATATGAATAACAGGAAAATGAAGCTTTGAAGCAGCAAGGGCCCCGGCCAGGGTAGAATTTGTATCACCGTAAAGGATGACACAGTCAGGCTGTTCCTTAAGGATGACATCCTCTATTCCGGTAATCATCATTGATGTCTGCCTCCCATGCTTTGATGATCCTACTCCCAGATTGTAATCCGGTTTATGTATCTCGAGCTCGTCAAAGAAGATGTCAGACATATCTTTGTCGTAATGCTGTCCTGTATGAACTATAATCTCGGTAAAGTGATCAGAAAAGTTATTCCTGACAGCCCGGCTGATTGCAGATGCTTTAATGATCTGAGGTCTGGCACCCACGATATTAAGTAACTTGATCTTCGACATTGACAGGACTCTTTTTCGGAGACCAAAGATAGCAAAAAATCTGATTCTGAAAACAACAATCCTATATCTCCCCTGTGTAATACTTCAGAATACAGGTAACGGTTATTAAATGAACCAACCCCCTTTCTAATTTCCCCCAAGGGGGAAAGGTTAAGAGGCTCCTGCCCCCTTGGGGGAAGGATGGGAAGGGGGTTTATATAAAAAAAATTGAAGTAGAACTTTTTTAAAAATTCAGTCTGTTACCTTTATTATGAAAAAAACACAGACCAAAGAACTGTTCAAACAACTCAAAAAGTAAGCCCCCCTTGGGGGGTTGGGGGGTTTTCATTTATTTTGCATAATTCACGGCCCTCGTTTCGCGGATCACTGTAATTTTAATCTGTCCCGGGTAGGTCATCTCATTCTGGATCTTTCTTGCGATCTCAAACGAGAGACCTTCAGCCTCTTTGTCTGTAACTTTTTCAGCCCCCACTATTACTCTCAGTTCCCTTCCAGCCTGGATAGCATAGGTCTTCATAACACCAGGATACTGAAGAGCCACTGATTCAAGCTCCTTAAGACGTTTTATATATGACTCTACCACCTCCCTGCGGGCACCGGGGCGAGCCCCTGAAATAGCGTCGCATACCTGTACAATTGGTGCAATAAGTGTTGTCATTTCAACTTCATCGTGATGCGAACCAATTGCATTGCATATTTCTGGTTTTTCCCTGAATTTTTCAGCCATTTTCATGCCAAGTATTGCATGCGGAAGCTCAGGCTCATCATCGGGCACCTTGCCAATATCGTGAAGCAGTCCTGCTCTTTTTGCGAGCTTCGTATTAAGCCCGAGCTCAGCTGCCATGATGGCAGAGAGGTTCGCAACTTCACGCGAGTGCATCAGCAGGTTCTGTCCGTATGATGACCTGTATTTCATCTTGCCAATCATTCTGATAAGCTCTGGATGCAGACCATGTATCCCAAGGTCAATCGCCGTACGCTTCCCTACCTCAAGTATCTCATCTTCAACCTGTTTTCTTGTTTTCTCAACGATCTCCTCGATCCTGGCCGGGTGAATCCTTCCGTCTGTCACCAGCTGATGAAGAGCCAGCCGGGCAACCTCCCTTCTCACCGGGTCAAAGGCTGAAAGCACAATTGCTTCCGGTGTGTCGTCAACGATTATTTCAACACCTGTGGCTGCCTCCAGTGCCCTGATGTTCCTTCCTTCGCGTCCGATTATCCTTCCTTTCATCTCATCCGACTCGATATGGAACACAGTAACCGCATTCTCAATTGCATTCTCTGCCGCAACTCTCTGGATGGTCTGCACCACAATTCGTTTTGCCTCCTTGTTTGCAGTCATCTTGGCTTCGTCAAGTATCTCATTTATATATGACATTGCTCCGGTCTTGGCCTCCTCCTTCAGCGATTCTATCAGCTGGTTCTTTGCTTCTTCAGCTGAAAGGCCTGAAATTGTTTCGAGCTGTTCCACCTGCTGGCGGTGCAGCTTCGTAAGCTCTTCGGTTTTCTTATCCAGCATTTCGAGCTGCGAATTAAGGTTTTCCCTTACTGAATCAACTTCATTCTTTTTTCTCTGGGCTTCTTCAAATTTCTGTGAAATCGTCAGTTCCTTCTGCTTTATCCTGTTTTCAGCCTGTATGATCTTGCTGTTTTTTTCATTTATAAGCTTTTCGTGTTCTGATTTCAGCTGCAGGAAGCGCTCCTTGGCTTGCAGGATCTTCTCCTTCCTTATCACCTCGGCTTCTGCTTCCGCATCGGCCACGATCCGGCGGCTCTTGTTTCTCAGAGCCCGTGTCCACAGCAGGTACGATGCTCCGAATGCCAGTATTAGCGCCGCCGCTCCCAGTCCTATTACAAGGCTTGTACTTATTGATTCTATCATTAGTGTCATTGTCTGTCTATTTAATATTTAGTATAAAGAATGTTGCTTGTTGCTTGTTGCTTGTTATAAAAAAACCCGCAAAGTTCCTTCAACTTTTATAAAACCCCATATCTTAATGGCTGGAGCTACTAGTTCAGTTCGGGTTTCCACTGTCCCGAGTAATCGGGATCCCGGCGGACCGGGCTGCGGCCTGCTCTTGCTGAACTAAGGATGGCCCCAAAGTTTTAACTGTTGAGTTTCAAAAACGAATGAAGAAACAGTGCGGGCAATATTTTTTTGCTATGTTAAAGAACGCTGTTACTCTTTTACTTCCAGTACCGAATCAATTTTCTGAATCAGTTCCTTAATGGCATCAGGGAGATAATCAGTTTCAAGTTTTTCCTCTTCCTCTGTGAGCTTGATCACATATTGCAGGGCAGCCATCGCCAGAAAATCCTGAACATCCTTATCCGTGTACCGCTGTTTGTACTGCAGTACCTTTTCATTGATCATCCTGGCAGCTTTCCTGATCTTTTCCTCATTTTCCCTTTCTACCTTCAATGGATAATATCTGTCCGCTATATTAACCCTGATCGAAAGCTTATCATCCATTGTTATATTTTATCTGTTTAAAAGAGCAACACATCTGTCAATTTCCCGCACCAGTTCTGTTATCTTTCTCTTCGCTTCCGCTGCGTTTCCGCCTTCTCCCAACAGTGCTCCTGATAATTTTAATTTTTCGTATTTAGTTTCCAATTCCTTTATCCTGGCTTCACGTTCCTGAAGCTTGTTCTTTAATGCCTCATTCCCGTTTTTAAGACCGTCAAAGTCCGACTTCAGGTTATTATGCTTATTTAACAATTCATCGAGCTTTCTGTTCAAAATTATTAATTCTTCATAACCCTGACCGGACATAGCTCAATCTTTAGCACAAAGTTAATATTGTTCATGAGAATTTCAAAAAAATGACGTAAATAGTTTGCCTGAGTGAAGGAGAAGGTTAGTTTTGCAGCTGCGTTTAATAAAGAACCATTTTATCATGATATTATTACATCTCTTACTTATCAATACATTGTTCTTCAGCATATTATTTGAAAATCCGAAAGACAGGCACATTTTCATTTCTCCGGTCAGGATACCCCTGTCGCTATCGGCTAATTTCGGGGAGCTCAGGGTTGATCATTTCCATTCGGGACTCGATATTAAAACCCAGGGTGTGACCGGACAGGATGTTGTCGCTGCTGCATCCGGATACATCTACAGGA
>JBFYPG010000110.1:0-3725 GCA_041303415.1 Bacteroidales bacterium | reverse complement strand
CAAGAAATGCCACAATGCCGAGCGAAATCACGCTGCGGTAATTCCCATTCACTTCCAGCTCGTTGCTTATTGAGGAATGTAAATGAATATCTGTAAGTTTTACAAGCTTATATTCCAGCAGGAAAAAAGCATCCTGCATGAATTTCCCGATAAAGGTTTCAGGGATTTGCGGCAGCTTGGCCTCCAGCGCCTTTGGATCTGACCCGGGCTTCAACAGCACATATGTGTATACTCTTTCGCTTACCCAGCTGTTATCCCAGGATGCTGAGCTTCTTACAAGGTTTTCATATGATAACAGAATATCAAAACTGAAATGCGAATTTCCGGGAACAGATTTAACAATGCCTGTCACTTCAAAATCACTGCCGCCATCCAGGGTTATCACTTTCCCGACCGGATTTTCATTTCCGAAATACTTCCGTGCAGTTTCTTCGGTGATGACAGCATGATTTATTGCAAGCATATCTGAATCCTGCCTGCCTTCTGTAGAGGGAAATGAAAAGAGGTTAAAAAAAGATGATTGTGCAAACAGGATATTCTTTTCCTTAAAGGTTCTATCTTCATACTTTACAAGGCTTTCCGTCCGGTAAAACCTTGTATAATCAGCGACTTCAGGGAACATGTTCTTCATCTCCTTCCCTATAGCGGAAGATCCCGATGCGGAATGTTTTTCAAGGATACCTTCTTCATAGAGAAGATAGTCAACCCTGTAAATGTCCCGGGCATTTTCATGGAATTTATCGTACGATGTTTCCGCCCTGATCCATAGAGTTATGAGAATAAAGGATGTGATACCGATGGTTAATCCAAGAAGGTTTATTATTAAATACCACCTGTTCGATCTGAAATTTCTAAGTGTAAGGGCAAGGTAATTTCTTATCATATTAATTCTTTAAGACATAAATGTAAGAAATTGTTTCTTGCCCGGGGGAATGAAAAATACTTTGTTTCGGCACTACTTAACTATTCATACCGGAGCGCTTCAACCGGATTCCTCGTTGCTGCCCTCCAGCTTTGCCAGCTGACTGTCAGCAGCGAAATTGCCAGGACAATTACTCCCGAAAGCAGAAAGATCCACCATTTCACATCCGTCTTGTATGCATAGCTCTCGAGCCATTTGTACATTGCATACCCGGCAGCCGGGACAGCTATAATAAAAGCGATTATCGTCCATCTTATAAAATCTTTGTTTATCAAGGCCAGTATTTCAATGATACTTGCTCCGTTGATTTTGCGGATACCTATTTCTTTTATTCTTGACCGGGTTTTCTGAAATGAGACGGCATACAGTCCGATCATCGATAGGAAAAGACTAATTAGCGAACATGACACAATCAGTCTTTTAAAGTTCGTATTCCCTCTGTGAAACCATTCAAACCGGTCTCCGACCGATTCTATATCCAATGGGTAATCCGGTATCAGTTTTGACCACATACCGGAAATGATACTTCTTGATTCCCGGGTCATATTCGCCGCAGGTTTAACCAGCAGGTGCCCTCCTTTGTCATCGAATGAAATGAATGCGGGTTCAATCCCTGATTTTAAATCGGAATAGTGAAAATCTTCAACAATCCCTGTCACGATCATATCTTCCATCCCCGGGATTCCTTTTCCAATCAGATCCTGATTTGGAAAAAGCTTTGCAAACGACTGGTTTATGAGGCATTTTTTTGAGTTGGCAGAAAGTGTTTCGGAGAAACCGTTACCATCAATAAGTTTAATCCCAAGTACATCAAGATAGTTATCATCACCACTGAAACCTGACGGAGAATATTCTTTTTCCACCCCATCCTGTTGATATTTCAGTAATATCATGAAGTGCTCAAGAACAGGAGAGGCACCGACCACAGAAACATTATTCACTGCACTGGTTTTTAATAGTTCATCTTTAAATACCAGGGCCTTTCCCTTGTACTGCGAAGGTATCCTAATTTCAATCACTTCTTTATTCAGTCCGATAGGTTTTTGGGTAATGTAGTTGATCTGCCTGATAATTATCAGCGAACAAATGATAAGAATTATCGAACCGGCAAGCTGGAATATATTAAATACAGGGATCTGAATGCTCCTTCCCATTTTATCCTGATCGGTTCTTAAAAGGTTTAAATCAAGGTTTGAACGGCTCAGGTAAAAGGCAAAAATCAATGTTATTATCAATATAAAAATTAATATTCCTGTAAGAATAACGATCTGTCCGGGCTGCCGGATAAATGTGCTGCTGATTTTACTATCTGTCAGGGTGTTGAAGAACGGCAACATATCGAACATAAGGAACAAAGCGATAAAGAAGGATACTACGACAATAATTGAGTTTTCAATCGTAAAACGGGCAATCACATCCTGAATGGTGCCGCCATTGATCCGTCTTAAATAGTACTCTTTGACCTTCCCGTGAAACTTGTTTGCAAGGACCCCAAGATAGTTGAAGATGGCAATTCCGATTATCATCAGTCCTATTATAAATGCAATCCACAGATCTCTCTTGTCCCGGCTGATATCAACGGTTAATCCCCGCAGTGTGTCAAAATATGCTTTCTGCAGAGGTTCCAGGTAATATGTCGGACCGGAAGCCCCGGTATTTATGACCGGGATACTCTCTTTATTCTCCGAAAACAGTTTTTCCAGCTCTTCCGGATCGGCGTTTTCTGCGAGTCTTACATAACAGCGGCTGTCGATATCCCCTATCAGGCGGACCATATCGAAGTTAATTTGTGTATTATCAACAGGTTTTTCAAAAATCCCGGATACCGTCATCTGTTCTGTTTTATTCCGGTTAACCAGAGTGATTATTTTTCCAACAGGTTCATCTTTCCCAAAATATTTTTCAGCCAGATCAGATGAAATGACGAGGTTAGTCGCTGCTTCGAGTGCTGTTCCCGGGTTATTTGTCAATAACCTGTAAGAAAAGAAACTGAAGAAATTTCCTGATGCTCCGATAATTTGAGGATGATCAAAGTAATCTTCGTTATTTACTACAATCTTCAGCGGATTTGAATTATTGTAACGGCAAAAATCTTCGACCCGGGCTATATTAGCTTTCATGTATTCGGCAGATCCTGACTTGCAATGATACATTTTCCTGCCGGGGATCCATGGATCATCACATTTCAATGCATATATCTGGTCCTTCTTTTCATGGAAACCATCAGTTCTCAATTCCCTGCTGATGAATAAAAAGATAAGATTGATACAGCTAATACCAATTGCAATACTGATAATAATTACCAGAGTATTTAACCGGTCCCCGAGAAGACTTCTCAAAATTTGTTTTATGTTCATTTATATTTCTTTGTGTTCAAAGTTGACTACTCATATCTCAGCGCCTCAACCGGATTTCTTGTTGCCGCTTTCCAGGTCTGCCAGCTGACAGTCAGGAGAGCAATTCCAAGGGTAATAAATCCCGCGAGTGCAAAGATCCACCAGCTTATTTCAGTTTTATAAGCAAAGTTCTCGATCCATTTATGCATTATGTACCACGCAATAGGTGTGGAAATTGTAAAAGCCACCAGCACCCATTTTACAAAATCTTTATTCAGCATTGCCAGTATTTCACAGATCGTTGCCCCGTTTACTTTACGGATTCCTACTTCCTTTACACGACGCTGGCAGGCAAAATGTGACATAGCCAGAATACCCAGACTGCAAATTACCAAAGCGCATACTGCCAACAAGGAGAATATCCGGCGGAAACGGAGCTCAGATTGATACATATTCTGTATCGCCTG
>JBFYPG010000109.1:0-39340 GCA_041303415.1 Bacteroidales bacterium | reverse complement strand
GATTCAATCCTCTCTGTACTGTTCTATCATCAACATCCCTAAGCATCTTCTTTATTTCATCGCTGTTGGCTGATACATAATCTGCAAGGGTTTTTATCAGGTAATAGCATCCCATTACCCTCGATTTGTAATCGGCGTGAACATAGTTTTCATTCAGGATGCCAAGCCTGTTCCGCAGGCCGTAGTAGTTGCTCATATATCGGGGATCTGATGCATCGTAGAACCATCCCTCCTCAGGCTTCATCATGTTATTGAATTCGCCGTAGTAGCAGTTTTCCACCTTATACCTGTCACGCAGCACGGATGCCATCTGCGGCATCATCCTGTCGCGCATGTAACGGATGAGGGAATTGTCGCCGTTCGGGTTTACCATCCAGGTGAAGGTTACAGGTTCGAGGTGATAAGAGCCGTTAGTGGTATGACAATCCATGAATACGGCCGGGTCCCATTTATTGAACACATTTGAGATTACGCCCCTTACTTCGGGTGATTCCGCTTTCATGGCGTCCCTGTTAAGATCGAGAAACTGGCCGTTGTGCCTGACCCCGACACCATTCACGGGCCCGTTCTGGTTTGTTCGGTTAGCCGGATCTATCTGTTCGTTCCCGTCAGGGTTGAAATTGGGACAGATCAGCAGGACAGCATGCCTGAGAAGCTCAGGATCCTTTTCTGCAAGCAGATCCCTGGCAAACATCAGCGATGCTTCTTTCCCCTCGACCTCTCCTGCATGTATATTCGCCTGTACATAAACTACTATGCGTTTGTCGTTTAACAGCTGCTGCGGATTTTCTGGCAGGGGTTTTCCGATTACCAGCAGAGGCACATCCCTGCCCTCAGTTGATTTCGCTATGGTTTCGACCCTGACATATTTTGATGATTTCTGCAACTGGCTGATAAACTGCATCACAGCATCATAGTCTGATGTTGATTTAAAGCCGGAGCTCTCCGCTACTGTAAGAAGCTGACCCTGCACAGCCGTGACCAGACCAAAAATCAGCGGGGTAATGAAGGATGCTGGAAGTCTTTTCATAGTTTGAAATATTTAAAGCAAAATAAAGAAAAAAAATCAAGGGTCCTCCGTGAACAAATCTTCTTTTATGATTGTTATAGGCTTGTATTTGATATTATGAGAATTAATAACTATTTTAGCGCCCTTAATTTTTAAAACATAACATCATGAACAAAGGAACAGTAAAATTTTACAATGTGTCAAAAAGATTTGGCTTCATTAAAGATGCAGATTCAGACAATGAGTATTTTGTGCATGCATCAGGTTTGATTGACAAGATCAAGGATAATGATGAAGTAACATTCGAACTTGCAGAAGGAAAAAAAGGACTGAATGCAGTCAATGTAAAGCTTGCATAATAATAATTAAAGCGAATCGTTTTAAGCCGTCAGCACCTGACGGCTTTTTTTATTGCAAATAAAACTTGCAGGACACATGGACCTGCAAGTAAATAGTCGTACTAAGCCGTATATATTCTTTTATCAGATTATGCTATTTTTTAGCGGCTTTTTTGGTTTTCTTTTCAGCGCGCTTTTCTTTCAGAGTTTTCTTTGGCGCTTTCTTAACTTTCGGTTGTGCTTTTGATTTTTCTTTTCCCATAGCTGTATATTTTTAATTAAACTCAATCAAAATTAGGCAATTCAATAAAAGCAGACTCTTAAGTTTTTAACAGTCTGATTCATCATTTGATATTCTTCGCGGCTTCCTCATCGAGCAGCCACATCGTCTTTCCATTTATCGAATTTATATATGATGACGGAAACATTGCAGAATTCTTATTGTTGCTGAATATCTGTTCAATCACGGGAGATTTATTTATCCCTGTTACAAGGAAAAAAATCTCTTTCGAATTGTTAATAACTTTTCCGGTGAGGGTTATTCTTTTTTGCAGTGATGAGGGATGAACTGCTGTCTCACATACTTTATCGCTATGGAGCAATCTTTCATTCCCGGGAAATATTGATGCTGTATGACCGTCATCACCCATTCCCAGAATGATAATGTCAAATGACGGAAAAGAGTTTTTTACAGCCACCTTCTGCATGATCTTCCTGGAATATCTCTCAGCTTCCTTAACGGGATCATCTTCTCCGCGCACCCGGTAAATGTGCTCCTGCGGAATGTTTATCCTGTCGATCAGAAGCTGTTTTGCCATTCCGAAATTGCTCTCAGCATCACCCGTAGGGACACAGCGCTCATCGACCCAGAAAAGCTGAACATAATTCCAGCTTGTTGAGCAGCCATATTTTTCTGCCAATATCGAAAATAAAATCTTTGGAGTAGAGCCGCCCGAAAGAGCAAGGTTTATTGGTTCTTTTTCCTTTGCCGCCCTGTTGATCTTTTCCGATAGTTCCTTTGCGAAATATTCAGCAAGATCATGAGGTGTTTTAAATATTGTATAGATTGGTTTCATTTCCTGTTAACTCTAAGTACTTTAGGCACTCCAAACTCCAAACTTCTACCTCACAACTCACAATACAAACCGTCGTCTGTAAGGTTTTTACAAGGGTACCGCCAGGTGAGGCCGCACCCTTCGATCAGGTCGTTTGCATTTGACGGGCCCCAGGTTCCGGCAGGATACCCATATATCTTTATTCCCGGATTGTTCTTCCATGCATTCTGGATCGGCTCAATGAATTTCCAGGCAGTCTCTACTTCATCATTGCGGGAAAAGAGTGTCGGATCGCCTGCCATGACATCATAGAGAAGCCTTTCGTATGCCGAAGGAACTCTTATGTCAGCGAGATCTTTATAGTGGAAATCCATGTTTACATTCTTCACGTTGAACCCTGAACCGGGTTCCTTCATATCGAATTTCAGAAGGATGCCTTCATCAGGCTGAATCCTGATTACCAGCTGATTGGAAACGAGAGATCCTTCAGCCCGCTGAAAAAGGTAATGCGGGGTCTTCTTGAAATAAATAACGATCTCGGTTACTCTTGTCGGCATTTTCTTTCCTGTCCTGATATAGAAAGGCACTCCTCCCCATCTCCAGTTATTGATAAAAAACTTTACAGCCACATATGTCTCAGTGCGTGATTCGCGATCGACACCTTTTTCAAACCTGTATCCGTTCACACACTCACCGCGTATTGTAGAGCCTGTATACTGTCCCCTGATGACCTGTTTGGGGACATCTGACTCCCTTAACGGTTGTAATGACTGAAATACCTTGAGAATCTCATTCCTGATCGAATCAGGTTCAAGCGATGAAGGAGGCTCCATTGCAGTGAGTCCGGTCATCTGAAGCAGGTGATTCTGCACCATATCGCGCAACGCTCCCGAAGAGTCGTAATAGCCTCCCCTCTCCTCCACTCCTATGCTCTCGGCCGATGTGATCTCGACCCGGTGAATATAATTCCTGTTCCATAGCGGTTCAAAGATCCCGTTTGCAAACCTGGTGACAAGCACATTCTGAACAGTCTCCTTTCCCAGGTAGTGGTCTATCCTGTATATCTGTTCTTCTTTCATTAAAGAGTGAAGCTTCCTGTTAAGTTCACGCGCCGACCCGAGGTCGTATCCGAACGGCTTCTCGATTATGAAGCGCCTGAATCCTTTTCCCTCTTTTGACAGTCCTGCCAGCGCGATGTTTTCCGATATCACCGGATACATACTCGGAGGAGTAGCCATGTAAAATATATAGTTGCCGCATGTATCACAATCATTATCGATCCCGGAGAGCCGTACTTTAAGCTTTTCGTAATCAGGTTCGCTCGTGTTATCCATCTGAATGTAGGATAAGGAGTTCGCAAACTCATCCATATCCCTGTCATTAACAACTTTCTCCTCGGAATAGAGTTTTATGCTCTCCTTCATTTTCTTCCTGAAATCATCATCAGAGAAAGCTGTTCTTCCCGTACCAAGGATGATAAACCTGTCGGGTACCAGCTTCTGGACTTTAAGGGAAAAAAGGGCCGGGATAAGTTTCCTCGCCGTCAGGTCGCCGGAAGCTCCGAAAATTATCAGCACAAGCCTTTCGGGATTCTGCATATTCAACTCTTTATTTCCGGTCAAGTTAATGTTTTTTAATTCAATATAAAATAGCGGTTATCTGGTCATCTGACAATGTTCTTAACAATTATTAATATTTTTACTATATTTAGACTAAACTGTAAGATATTTTGATATATTTGCATCGTATTGTTCATTATGAACAGAATAAAAAACATACTATCATCACTTCGCAACATTAGGTCAGCTGAAGAAGAATGAGAATGGTATGCAGCATTGGATTAAGGATAACCGTTCTCCTGAAAACAGAGAACGGTTTTTTTTATTTTTATGAAAAATCTGCAAGATGAAAACCAATAGGCCTGAAAACACAGGATTATACAGGCAGGAGTTTGAGCATGAGAACTGCGGTATAGGGTTCGTGGCCCACCTGAAAGGCAGGAAATCGCACTCGATAATCAGCCAGGGTCTCGACATCCTGAGGAACATGACGCACCGCGGAGCTGAAGGCGCCGACAGCAGGACGGGTGACGGCGCCGGTATAATGATCCAGGTGCCGAGGGATTTCTATCTGATCCAGGGTTTTGCGCTTCCGCCTTCAGGACAGTTTGGCACCGGACTTTTGTTTCTGCCCCGGGAGAGTGGCGACAGGGCAAAATGCGAGGAGATACTTCTGAATATCGTCAGGGAAGAGAATGTCAGCTTAATAGGATTCCGTGATGTACCGAGGAACAGCTCCGTTCTGGGAGAAATTTCGCTTGCAGCCGAACCATTTGTAAAACAGATACTTCTTGGTGCCGACGTTGAACAGGGGACTCTTGAAAGAAGACTTTATATAATAAGGAAAAGAGCTGAGAAATTTATCAGGGATTCAGACATCAGCCATAAAAGCTTCTTTTATATCCCCAGTCTTTCAACAAAAGTCCTTGTATACAAAGGCATGCTTACATCTCTGCAGTTAGCGGATTATTTCACCGATCTTACCGATGAGCGTCTTCAGAGCGGATTGGCCCTGGTTCATTCACGCTTCAGCACCAACACATTTCCCAGCTGGGATCTTGCCCAGCCATTCAGGATGCTCGGACACAATGGTGAGATAAATACGATCAAGGGCAACAGGCTCTGGATGGAAGCCAGGGAATCGATCCTTAAATCTGACAGGCTGGGGGACCTCTCAAGAATCTACCCTGTTATAGAGCCCGGAATGAGCGATTCAGCATCGCTTGACAATGTGCTTGAGTTCCTTCTAATGAGCGGCAAATCGCTGCCTTATGCGATGTCGGTACTGATACCTGAATCAATAAATGCCAAAAACCCTATACCTCCAGAGCTGCGCGACTTCTATCATTACCATGCGACTTTCATGGAACCATGGGATGGCCCTGCTTCCCTTATCTTCTCCGACGGCCGCTATATCGGGGGCATGCTCGACAGGAACGGGCTCCGCCCTTCCAGATATGTAATAACCAGGAATGACCTTATCGTCATGGGATCAGAAACAGGAGTCCAGTCGTTCCCGCCGGAAGAGATCAGGGAGAAAGGAAGACTTAAACCGGGCAAGATGCTGCTTGTTGATACCGAGACAGGAAAGATATTTTACGATAATGAGCTCAAGGCAAAACTGGCTGGTGAATACCCTTACGGAAAATGGATCCGGCAGAATATGGTAAATCTTGAGGAGATTGAGTCAGGACAGGTGGTGGGTCCCGATATTGGAAATGAATACAACAGATACATCACATCGTTCAACTACTCACGCGAGGACATTGAAAAGATAATAAAGGAAATGGCTGCAACAGGCAAAGAACCTATTGGCTCGATGGGCAACGATGTTCCCCTTGCAGTCCTTTCCCGAAAACCATACAGGCTGTTCAACTATTTCAAGCAGCAGTTTGCACAGGTAACCAATCCTCCGATCGACCCTATAAGGGAAGAGCTGGTGATGACCCTTTCGGGTTACATCGGCTCACTTCAGCAGAATCTCCTTGACGAGACGCCTGATCATGTCAAGATGGTCCGGTTCAGGAACCCGGTAATAACCAACACTTATTTCCAGATCGTTAAAAACCTGAGATACAAGGGATTCTCTGCCGCCAGCCTGTCGCTTCACTTTGATTCAGGCAAGGGCGCCGAAGGGCTGCAGGGCGCTGTCGATCAGCTGTGTCTCGATGCCGAAAAGGCTGTTGATGAAGGGAAGAACTACATAATCATATCCGACAGGGGCATCACGGAAAATAAAGCTCCCATTCCTACGCTTCTTGCAGTTTCGTCAATCCATCATCATCTGATACAGAAACGGAAGCGGATGCAGATCGATATAGTGGTTGAGAGCGCAGAACCGAGGGAAGTGATGCACTTTGCACTTCTCTTCGGCTATGGAGCAAGCATCATTAACCCTTACATGAGCTTTGCGATAATCGACAGGCTGGTTAAGGATAAGACGATACAGCTTGATTACCAGAAGGCTGAAGAGAACTACATCAATTCGATCAATAAGGGCATTCTGAAAATAATGTCGAAGATGGGGATAAGCACCCTCAGAAGCTACCGCTCATCGCAGTTATTCGAGGCAGCAGGCATAAGCGAAGAGGTCATAAACAGGTACTTCCCCTCTACCGTTTCAAGGATCGGCGGCATCGGAATGGCTGAGATAGCTGAGGAGGTTCTTATTCCCCACCGAAAGGCTTTCATCGAGGAGAACCAGCCTGAGATCCTCACTGAAGGTGTCTATTCATTCAGAAAGAACGGAGAACATCATGCCTGGAATCCTGAAACAATTTCCCTTCTTCAGTGGAGCACCCGTACCGGGGACAGGAATCTTTTCAGGGAATTCAGCAGGCGTGTCAACGAGGAAAACGCCATTCCGGGGTTTATCCGGGGATTGCTTAAGATCAGGAAGAATCCCATACCTCTTGACGAAGTGGAGCCTGCCGTGAACATTATGAAAAGGTTTGTCACAGGCGCAATGTCATACGGAGCAATCAGCCTTGAAGCCCATGAGACCCTGGCGATAGCAATGAACCGGATCGGAGGACGCAGCAATACAGGCGAAGGAGGCGAAGCGCCTGAAAGGTTCAGACCCAGGGAAGACGGAACATCAACCAGGAGTGCCATCAAGCAGGTGGCAAGCGGCAGGTTTGGCGTCACGACGGAATATCTTGTTAATGCCGACGAAATACAGATCAAGATAGCACAGGGCGCAAAGCCGGGCGAAGGAGGACAGCTCCCCGGACATAAAGTCGATAAGGTGATCGCAAAAACGAGATATTCGATTCCAGGCATCACTCTGATATCGCCTCCTCCACATCATGACATTTACTCTATAGAGGACCTTTCACAGCTTATATTTGACCTTAAAAATGTAAATCCCTCTGCAAAGATCAGTGTAAAGCTGGTGTCGGCAAGCGGAGTGGGCACTATTGCTGCAGGAGTTACAAAGGCAGGGGCCGACCTGATAACAATCAGCGGCTTCGAGGGAGGAACAGGGGCAAGCCCCGCCTCTTCGATCAGGCACGCAGGAGTGCCTCTCGAAATTGGTCTGGCTGAAACACAGCAGACGCTTGTGATGAATAACCTGCGGCGCAAGGTCATGCTCCAGGCTGACGGCCAGCTTAAAACAGGACTGGATATAATAATGACCGCTCTGCTTGGCGCCGAGGAGTTTGGGTTCTCAACCAGCGCCCTGGTTGTTCTCGGATGCGTCATGATGCGCAAATGCCATCTCAATACATGCCCTGCCGGCGTCGCCACCCAGAACCCTGAGCTCAGGAAAAGGTTCCTCGGAAAAGCCGATTACCTCGTGAACTACTTCACCTTTCTTGCAGAGGAGGTGCGGGAGTATCTTGCCGAACTTGGATTCCGGACAGTGAATGAGATCGTCGGTCGTTCCGACCTGCTTGAGAGAAATCCGGAAGTGGATCACTGGAAACTTAAAAACCTCGACCTTGGCGGATTGCTTACACTGCCTGCTGAGTCAAAGGTGAACTCCATGCATTGCATTGAAAGACAAGAGAGTAAATTATCCAATATTCTTGATAATGAACTTATTGCCGAAGCTAAGAACGCACTTGAAAAAGGAGAGCCGGTTGAGATCAGAAGAACCATCAGGAACACTGACAGGACCACAGGAGCGATGCTCTCAGGCAAAGTGACCTTAATTTACGGGGCTGCAGGACTTCCGGAAGGTACCATTAAATGCAGGTTCAGCGGTTCGGCCGGACAGAGCTTCGGAGCGTTCCTGGCGCCGGGCATTGAGATGTTTCTGGAAGGCGATGCAAACGACTACCTTGCAAAAGGCCTTTCAGGAGGAAGAATCATTGTTGTCCCTCCGGCCGGTTCTACATTCCAGCCGGACGAGAATATCATAATTGGAAATACCGTGCTTTACGGCGCCACCCGCGGCGAGATATTCATTTCCGGAATAGCTGGCGAAAGATTCGGCGTAAGGAACAGCGGCGCCACTGCTGTTGTCGAGGGAGTCGGGAACCACTGCTGCGAGTACATGACCGGGGGAAGAGTGGTTGTACTGGGCAAGACAGGCAGTAATTTCGCTGCAGGCATGAGCGGCGGCATAGCCTATGTATTCAATGAATCGGGAAATTTCGACTATTACTGCAACATGGGAATGGTTGAGCTCTCGCTTGTGGAAGACCTGAGCGACATCAGCGAACTGACAGGTCTCATCTCCCGTCATCATGAATTTACTTCAAGCAAAAAGGCTAAAATGATACTCGATGATCCCGGCAAGTTCATCCCGATGTTCATCAAGGTGATCCCCTACGATTATAAAAAGGTTCTCCAGGAACAGAAGCTGGAAGAGCTGAAAAAGAAAATTGCCGGAGTGGAGATGGATGTAGAGTTCGGCTCCTGACATTTAAAAAATCAGAAACATGGGAGATATAACAGGATTTTTGAAGATAAAGCGCAAGGAGGCTGGCAACAGGCCTCTTCATGAAAGGATATGTGACTTCAGCGAGGTGGAGCAGGTCCTTAACAGCGAGGACAGGATGCTCCAGGCATCACGATGCATGGAGTGCGGTATTCCTTTCTGCCACTGGAGCTGCCCGGTCGATAACCTGATACCTGAATGGAACGACCTTCTCTTCTCTGGAAACTGGAGAGGAGCTTATGAAAGGCTCAGCGCCACGAATAACTTTCCGGAGTTCACCGGCAGGATATGCCCGGCACCCTGCGAGCATGCATGTGTTCTTAATATTCATAATGAACCTGTGACGATCCGGGAAAATGAAGTTGCCATTACCGAGAAAGCATTTGCCGAAGGTTACATAAAGCCTGTGCCTCCGAAAAAGCGCACAGGAAAAACCGTCGCCGTAATCGGCAGCGGACCTGCAGGCATGGCTGCCGCTGACCTCCTGAACAAAGCCGGTCACCATGTGACTCTTTTTGAGAAGGACGAAAAGGCAGGAGGGCTCCTGCGGTTCGGCATCCCTGATTTTAAGCTGAGCAAGGTGACGATTGACCGCAGGCTCGACCTGATGATGAAGGAAGGACTTACGATAAGGACCGGCGTGACTATCGGTAAAGATATTTCCGGCAAAGAGCTGATGGATAATTTTGATGCTATTTGCATTGCCATAGGTTCAGGTCATCCGAGACGGCTTAATGTGGCAGGAAGTGAATTTGAAGGAATACATTTTGCAATGGACTTTCTATCTGCTCAGAACAGGATAAATGCCGGCACCCTTCCGGCTTCGGAGAATCAGTTAAATGCAGAGGGAAAAAGAGTGCTTGTAATCGGAGGAGGTGATACAGGCTCGGATTGTGTAGGGACTGCGATCCGTCAGAAAGCATTAAGCGTCATACAAATTGAGATCCTTCCCAGGCCGCCTGAAACAAGGCTACAAAGCAATCCCTGGCCCTGGTTCAGCAAGACTCTCAAGACATCAACATCGCACGAAGAGGGTTGTGAGAGATTATGGAACATTTCAACCCTGAGATTTGTTGGAGACGGCAGATATACTAAAGGAGTTGAAGTTGAAGAGGTCTCATGGGAAACGATTGGTGGAAAATACACAATGACGCCTGTGCCAGGTACACAAAGGGTTATTGAAACAGACATGATTTTACTGGCTTTGGGATTTGAGCACCCTGTGCTGGAAGGGCTGCTGGCAGAAATGGGTGTTGAACTTGATAACCGTAAAAATATTAAAGTTGACAGTTACCTGTCAACCAATATCTCAAAGGTTTTTGCTGCAGGCGATTCTGTCAGCGGAGCCAGTCTGGTTGTCAATGCTATAGCTTCCGGCAGAAAGACCGCAAAAGAAATAGACAGGTACCTGAGATCAACATAAGATCTTAATACCGGTTATATCGTTCTGAGTGATTCCGCAGGATTGGTATCAGCAGCCTTGAATGTCCTGTAACCTATTGATAACCAACCCACAAAAAGTGTAATCAAGGTTGCAAACAAATAAATAAATGGATTAATATTTACCTTATCAGCGAATCCTTCCAGCCAGTACCTTGATCCAAACCAGGCAACCGGATAAGCTATCAGGGATGAGATAAGGATCAGGTAAATAACTTCCTTCGATAATAGATTCAGAACCACCCGGGTTGAAGCGCCGTATGTTTTCCTGATGCCTATCTCCCGGGTTCTTTTATTTGTGATATAAGTAATGAGCCCGATTAAACCAAGGCATGCAATAAAGATTGCCAGCACTGAGAAAATGATGAATATCTTTCCTGTCTTGGCTTCAGCAGTATAAAGGTTATTCCACGTGTCGGTAAAAAAATCATACTGAAAAGGCTGTCTCGTGGTAAATGTCTGCCATGTCTGTTCAATCGCCCTGATAGTCCCGGGAACATCCTTACCAGTCAACCGGACAGTGGCAAATTTGTCACCGCCTCCGGGGAACATGACTGTAAAGCATACAGGAGCTATTGCTTTATGTACCGACTCAATGTTAAAGTCTTTCATAACTCCGATAATTTCACACCTCTGAAATTCATTAGGACCTCTCGGTTGTAAGATATATTTCCCGACAGGATCCTTGAGACCGAGCGATTTTACTGCAGCCTCGTTTATTAGTATCGCCGATGAATCACTGCCAAACTCCCGTGAAAAAAAACGGCCGTCGACAAGTTGAACACCCAGGGCTTGTGGAAAATCCATGCTTACACCTGCCTGGTTAATGAGATATGTATTTTTATCAGGATCATCATCATTAAAAAATGCATTATTGCTGAAAGTCGATCCCGGCCCCGGTAGTGCCCATGAAAAGCCAACCTTATCTACTCCTGGTATTGTAAGCAGCTGAGTTCTGAACGACTCCATCTGCCTCCAGAAAGCATCTGGCCTGCGAATAACTATCAGATTCTCCTTGTTAAATCCGATATCCTTTTTTGTCATAAAATTTAACTGATCGTAAACGATAATTGAACCTATTATTATGATTATTGAAACGGTGAACTGGAAGACAACAAGTATCCCGCGCATTGTCCTGGACATGGATCCCGGATTCAGTGTGCCTTTCAATACTTCAACCGGATTAAATGAGGCCAGGACAAATGCAGGATAAAAACCTGCCGATACACCAACCACAAGAATCAGGACAATCAGGTACAACAAATTTGAAGGGTTATCCAGAATACCTGCAGAAATCTCTTTCCCTATGAGATTGTTAAAGGATGGAGTAAGTGCATACACCATCAGTACTGCAAGTATTGCCGCAATTGTAACTACCATCAGTGACTCTCCGAGGAACTGGAACATAAGACCTGATTTATTTACGCCGGCAACCTTCTTTACTCCTACCTCTTTCGCCCTGCCCGCAGATTTTGCAGTAGAGAGGTTAATATAATTGATTACCGCGATCACAAGGATCAAAACAGCGATCACAGAAAAAATATACACTGTAGAAACCGATCCTGGCGGTTCAAGATTATATTGAGGAGCTCCCTTCAGATGTATGTCCTTAATCGGTTCAAGAACATATCTGAAATCATTGCCGGCTTTTCTGAAATCATCAATAGTCATGCCGAGTATCTGCTGAAGCTGAGGTCCGACATATTTTATGACCATACCCTGGAATTTTTCTTCAAGCATGTTCTTGTCGGTACCATCGTTCACAACAATATATGTATAGAAATTATGGCTTACCCAAAACTGATCGTTGGCTCTCCCGGGATAAGTGCTCATAGAAGCCAGAATATCAAACTGGATATGTGAATTATCAGGTACATCCTGCATGATGCCTGTAACAGTATAAAGTATTGTATCCTCTTCAACGCTTACCATTTTCCCTATGGGGTCCTGGTCACCAAAATACTTCCTGGCATATTCTTCTGTAAGTACCATGGATCGGGGCCGAACAAGAGCAGTACCAGGATCACCTTTCAGCAGTTTGAAATCAAACACATCAAAGAATGTTGAATCGGCAAACAATACTCCATCCTCATTGAATCTCCTATCGCCAAACTTAATAAGCCACGCTCCCATCCTGGTGACTCTTGTGGCATGAATAACTTCAGGATAATCATTGAGTATTGCCTGCGCCATAGGAGCTGCAGTAATCGCCTGGTTAAGTTCTCCCCCTGCCATTCTGCCTACAACAACAGGTCTGTAGATATTCTCATAATCCTTATGGAACCTGTCATAACTGAGCTCATTCATGACATATAACGTTATGAAAAGGAAGACTGTCAGTCCTACTGCTAAGCCTGTAACATTAAGAATGACAGATCCGCTTTGCTTCCTGAGGTTCCGGATAGCACTGATAAAGAAATTTTTAAACATATTGTAACTTTTCGGTTAGGTTTTCTGAATAAAGACGTATTAAAAACAAATAAGTTGCACAAAATAAAAGACCCGGCTGAAATCACCGGGTCCCCTATAATTATAACCAATAACTAATAACTAATAACTATCACCCAGCAACCTCATATCCCTGACAGTATTTATCAGCCTGATCATCTCTGACCTGTACCCATCCTCATCATTTCCCTTTGCTGATCCCGCCAGCTTTGCAGCACCTTCAAGAGTTGAAGATCCCCTGAATTCTGACTCTCTGAGTATCATTCCAAACTCTGCGACTGCAGCTGCAAACTTTAGATTCCCGGAAGCATCCTCGATCTCTTCCCCAAAATCCTTTACAGGTTTTTCAAGAAGCATGCTGGTATTCCCGTCCGGCTTCTTGTAACGCACCTTGATGGTGAGAAGCTCATCGGAGTAATCAGGTGCTTCATTTTTGCGCGATACCTGGTATTTAAGAGGATCCACTGATGGGATCTTCTCCCCTGATCCGGCGGGAATGATCTCGTACAGGGCCGTAACCATATGCCCCGAACCCATTTCACCTGCATCCTTGGTATCGTCATTGAAATCCTCATCGTTCAGAAGCCTGTTCTCATAGCCGATAAGCCTGTATGAATCCACTTTTGAAGGATTGAATTCAAGCTGGAATTTCACATCCTTTGCAATTGTGAAGAGAGTTCCGCCGAATTCGCGTACAAGCACTCTGCGGGCTTCCTGGAGGTTGTCTATATATGAATAGTTGCCATTTCCCTTATCGGCTATTATTTCCATCTTGTCGTCCTTGTAGTTGCCCATTCCGAATCCCAGCACGGTTATGAAGATCCCAATCTGGCGGTGTTCCTCAACAAGCCGTTCCATTCCGCCATTGCTCGATTCGCCAACGTTGAAATCACCATCTGTTGCAAGTATGATCCTGTTGTTTCCTCCCTTGATGAAATTCTTTTCTGCTTCTTTGTAGGCCAGCCTTAAACCGGCACCTCCTGCTGTTGAACCGCCCGCTTCAAGATTATCTATAGCGCCCATTATCAATTCTTTCCTGTTACCGGGTGTCGATTCAAGTACAAGTCCTGCAGCTCCGGCATAGACGACGATCGCTACATGGTCCTGGGGACGCAATTCATTGACCAGCAGTGCGAAAGCAGACTTCAGGAGCGGGAGCTTGTTGGGTGAATTCATTGAACCTGAAACATCGATCAGGAACACCAGGTTTGAAGACGGAAGCGAAGTTTTATCGATGCTCTTCCCGCGAAGTCCTGTCAGAAGAAGCTGATGCTTTGAATTCCAGGGGCAAACGGACAGCTCGGTATAAACTGAGAACGGGTGTTCGCCGCGGGGCTCAGGATAATCATACCTGAAATAATTGATCATCTCTTCAATCCTTACTGCATCGGCGGGAGGCAGCTGACCCTGGTTGATGAACCTCCGTATGTTTGAGTATGATGCATTATCGACATCTATTGAAAATGTTGACAGCGGACTGTTTTTAACATTCCTGAAACCATTCTCGTTGACTGAAGCATACCCTTCGGTATTAAAATCCGGATTATACCGCTGGAAGTACTGGCTCGATTCATACGCTACGCCATAAACCATGGGAGCGGCTCTTGAAGCCATATCCATCTTATTGCCGTAACCAACGACAACTGTCTCCTGAAGCTGTAACTGCTCAGGCTGCATCGTTACATTAATAATGGTCCTCTCCCCTATTCTCTGCTCAACGGTCGTATAACCCAAAAAAGAGAATACGAGGAATTTATCCTCTGCAGATACGGTGACCTGGTAATTGCCCTTCAGGTCGGTTATGGTATATGTTTTTGCACCTTTGACTGCTACGGTCACCCCGGCAAGAGGCATTCCCTGTTCATCGAGAACAGTGCCGGTAATACTCCCTGATCCGGTAAATGCGATCATTATCGCTGCAAGGATCACTATTGCGAAAATCTTTAAACTGTTTTTCATGACATAAAGTTTTTGGTTAAACGTTTTACTATAGGATGCAGAACTTTACCGTATTCCATAAAATCGGAATAAGAAATTGATGATATTTAAAGAAGTAACCGCAGAGAGCGCAAAGCCAGGCTAAGGACGCAAAGAAAAATACATATGAAATTCTTTGTGAACTTTGCGTAAAACCTTTGCGCCCTTTGCGGTTAATAAATTGTATCTTTAAACAAAAGCATTCTGGAAAAAATAAATGACATTCATATTCCGGAAAATTACAAGCAGGAAATCTGAAGATGAGTTATTATCTGAATTCAGTTCTTCAGGTGATCTTGAAGTACTGGGTGAACTCTACTCGGGATATATGCACCTGGTGTACGGTGTTTGCCTTAAATATCTTAAAGACCGGGAAGAATCGCAGGATGCTGTAATGCATATCTTCGAGAAGCTGATCACTGAGATCCCGAAGCAGAATATCGAAAATTTCCGGGGCTGGCTCCATGTGGTCACAAGGAATTACTGCCTGATGCAGCTGAGATCCGAAAAATCGCGCAATTTAAAACAACGTGAATGGACGATCGATCCGGGGAATTTTATGGAAACAGGGTATGAAATGCATCCTATAGACAGAGATGAGAAAGACATGGATGAAGCTCTGGCAGATTGCATCGAAAAGCTTAAAGATGAACAGAAAGAGTGCATCAGGCAGTTCTATTATGAAAGCAGGCCTTACAGCGAAATCGCAGCTAATCTCGGAGTAGATGAGAAGAAAGTGAAGAGTTATCTTCAGAACGGGAAAAGAAATCTGAAACTATGCCTTGAGGAGAAAGATGAAAACAGGAAATAACAAAAGCGAACTCACCGATTTTGCCCGTTACATAAGGGGTGAGATGTCAAAGCGGGAAGAGAATGCTTTCCAGCGGAAGCTTCAAAAGGATCCCTTTGCGGAAGAGGCGGCAGAGGGTCTGTCTCAGATATCACCCGACGACGCTCTGGCTGACATAAGCATGCTTGAGAAAAGGCTGGACAGAAGGGTGTCAGGAAGCAGGAAGATGATGTTTTACAGGATCGCAGCATCAGTGGCTGTGCTTATGGTCATATCATCCGTGTTTATCATTATTAACAGGAACAGACCGGTCAGGGAGATGGCAAAAAGCGAACCCGCCAAGGCACCCATCGAAGCCCGCATGGCTGATGCGGCTGAAGAAAAAGAACAGGAACCCATTGCCGAGGAACCCCAGCCCGTCCGGGATGAAACAATCATGGAAGAGGCAGCCGGCCGCGCGGTAACTGAGCCTGCAGTGATGCTGGCAGCTGAAATGCCTGCTGTTGCTGCCCCTCCGGCCGCATCACTCAGGGAAGCAGCGTTTACCGAATTAAGGGGGACGATTATCTCATCAGAAGACAATCTTCCCATTCCCGGTGCTGTTGTCACCATGAAGGGCACAAACAATATTGTAATTACAGATACTGAAGGCCGGTTCAGGATGCCTATCATCGACAGCGTCACCCCGGTACTGGTAGCAGATTTTATCGGCATGGAGACCCGGGAGTTCCCTGCCCGGAAGGATGCTGATATGAAGATCAGCATGACTCCTTCGGCGATGGCGCTCAGCGAGGTGGTTGTTGTAGGTTACGGGAAAGCTGCAAAGTCAGCCGCAGCTGAAACTGCAGCAGCCGGAGACCAGGCAGAGGCTGCATATGTCACTGCCGAGCCGGTTACCGGGAAAGATGAATTTGACAGATATATAGAAGAGAATATCCAGAATCCCCCTTCCCTCCCTGCTGATCAGAGAGTTGCGGTGGTGCTCAGCTTTACCGTTAAGAGCACGGGTATAATAGAGAACTTAAAAGTCATCAGAAGCCCCGGACAGGAGTTTTCCGATGAGGCAACCAGGCTTATCAGGGAAGGCCCTGGGTGGAAACCTGCCGAGGAAAATGGAACAAAGATTGATGATGAAGTGAGAATCAGAATCGTCTTTAAGAATAATGACGATTAACGTCTGCCTTAATGAGCTTCATGAAGAAGGTTTTTTATCTAAAGGAAGAAAAAATTTGAATATGCTTCCTTTGGCAGGTTCACTTTCAACCGATATCTTTCCACCATGTTTTTCGATAAACTCTTTACACAACAACAATCCAAGCCCTGTACTCGGTTCACCTTCCGTTCCTTTCCGCCTGGTATTTTCATTCAGGAGAAACAGTTTGCTTTTTAATTCCGGGGTCATACCAATTCCGGAATCACTGATTCTAATCTCAACAAAATGATCATTTTTACAAACAGCTGTCACGCTTACTTTTCCTCCGACAGGTGTAAATTTTATTGCATTGGAAACCAGATTCCTGATTATACTGTCAAACATATGGTCATCAGCTAAAGCCTCTATTTCATCAGGGATTACAATTGCTAATTCAATTCCCTTCTTTCTTGCATATTCTGACAAAACATCAATACAGGCTTCAACTTTTTCCTTAAGGCTGAGTTTTACAGGAATGAAAACCATCTGGCCCCGCATCAGTCGTGACCATTCAAGAAGGTTTTCCAGAAGGTTGTAGATATTTGTGGCTGATGTCTTCATACTCACTGTAATATCCATAATCTCTTCTTTTCCCATTGTCAGAATATCTTCACTAAGTATCTGGGTAGCGCAAACAAATGAGCTTAGCGGGCCTCGTAAATCATGGGCTAAAATAGAAAAGAATTTATCTTTTGCAGCATTGAGTTCAGATAATTCGGCAGTTTTTATTGCTACCGTATTTTCAAGTAATAGTTTCTGCTTTTTTAATTGCCGGATACGTGAAAAAAATATGTAAGCAAATACTAAAACTATTAAAGAAATAAGAATAATTTTAAACCACCAGGTATTCCACCATGGAGGTAAAATGATTACCCGTAATGTGACTCCCTTTTCATTCCATATCCCATCATTGTTTGAGGCTTTTACCCTGAAAGTATACTCCCCGGCATCCAGATTGGTATAAGTAACATATCGTCTGGAGGCATTGGTATAATTCCACTCTTTTTCAAAACCTTCCATTCTATATGCATATTGATTTTTCCCAGGAAAAGTATAATTGATAGCGTTAAATGAAAATGAAAACACCGACTGGCGCCAGGTCAGTGTAATTTCTTTTGCCTCACTGATGCACGTTTGAAATTGTGCTCCGGGAATTGCAAAAGGTACCGGTTTATTGAATATCTGGAAATCAGTGATATAAACGGGTGGGATAAAGTCATTATCTTTAAGGCTGTCAGGATAAAATGAGTTAAAACCATTATACCCGCCAAAATACATCTCACCTTTACGTGTCTTTAGAAATGATTGCTGCTTAAACTGGTTGCCTTGTAATCCATCCTCTTTCGAATAATTCCTGAACATCTGAGTATTACGATCAAACCGGCTGATGCCATCGTTACTTGATATCCATATATTATGACCGTTATCTTCTGTAATTGCATGTATCACATTGCTGGGTAATCCGTTAGATGTATTATAAGTATATATGATTGTACCATCAGGCTTACAAAAATATATACCATTTGTAATAGTGCCTACCCATAAATTTCCATCTTTGTCTTCGCAGAATGCCGTAACTATATCTTCTTGAAAACCATAATTCTTAAATGAACCGGTTTTGCTGTCATAGAAGTGTAATCCGGTTGTTGAAGAAATGCATATATTTTTTTCAGAATCTTCAAATAATATCCAGTCTCTTTTACCTGAAATTGCTCCGGGATCAACAGGATTTGCTCTGAACCGTTTGATCACTCCTTTGTTTTTGTCAAACAAATCGGTGCCAACATTAAAAGTACCTAACCATAATGTATCATTTCTATCGACCGTAAGATTCCAAATGGATCTTCCCGAGATACTTGCTGGTTTATTTTTATCAGGCAAGTATCGGAAAAACCTTCCTGTTTTTACATTATACCGGTTAAGACCCGCATCCCAGGTTCCTATCCAGATATCATTATCCTTATCTTCGGTAATACTTAGTATCGCATTTCCGCTTATGCTGTAAGGATCTGAAGGGTTGTGCTTAAATATCGTAAATCTATTTGTTTCAGGATTGAAGATATTAACCCCTCCTCCATCGGTACCTATCCATATAAAACCCTGATAATCTTCATAAAAACAAATAACATTATTATATGATAAAGAATTTGGATCACTGCTCTTATGCTTAAATGTTTTGAACTTATATTTTTTTGCATTATAATAATTGATACCTCCGCCAGAGGTCCCTATCCACAAAATTCCTTCTCTGTCTCTGTGAAAACACCAGACTCCATTGTTATTAAGTCCTTCATCATTTGTATTATCATGCATGAAATACTCAAAAGTCCCTGAAATTTTGTTAAAACGATTTATCCCGCCCTGATCAACCGCAAGCAATAAATGTTGTTCGTCCTCCGGTATGATATCGAGAACAACCTTTTGATTGGTACCTTTACCGTCGCCTTCAGATCCGAACTGTTCAAATTTCTCAGATGCCGGATCAAAAGAAAAGAATCCGCTGCCATCTGTTGTAATCCATATTTTATCCTGACCATCTATATATAAGCTTTTAAAACAATCGTCCCCGAAATCAATTGTCGGGTCATCATATTTAGCAAATCCTCCGGATTCAGGATCAAAACGACTGATTCCCCGGCTGAGTGAGACTAACCAAAGGTATCCCTTTGAATCATTTGCAATCATTTTGGCCGGTCGGGGATCTAAGTAACCCTTATCACTTTCAAACTGGTACCGGATAAAACTCTGAGTATCAGAAACCAGTTTGTTCAGACAGTTCTCTCCGGTTACTATCCACAGGTTTCCATTTTTATCTTCCGTAATACTACTGATGTAATCACTGTTTATACTGTTTGTATCAGCCGGATCGTTTTTGAATATCTTAAAACTATCTCTTGTACGATCATAAAGATTTAAACCTTTAGTAGTACCGATCCACAGGTTTTTCTCCCTGTCTTCATAAATACACAGTATTTCATTACAGCTGATTGATCCGGGCTGGTTTTTATCAAATCTGTATTTTTTTATCTCATAGCTATCGTATTTATCAAGCCCCTCCATGGTGCTTATCCAGAGATAATCTTTAATGTCTCTGTAAATACACCTTATAAGGTTACCCGATAAACCATCATCAACGGTGAGGTGCTCAAATCTTGAATACTTTTGCTGTGCTTGTAAACTAAGAATCCCCGTAAGACCCAGGAAGCAAATCAACAAAGATCGTTTGAGTGAATGATTTTTGATTATTTTTAGATTAGAAAAAACAGCCACTACCTTTTATAATGTTAATAATAAAACAGTTAATCTAATAATAAAGTCTTTAAAGATAATACTTTTGACTTTAATTTCCGAAAGAAAGTGCCCCAAAACATTTTCATAATCAATTTAATAACCTGATGGGTAAACCGGTGAATAGAATTCCCTTAGCAGATTTCATATTGCTTCTTGCAGCTTTTTTCAGTCACGACTTATATAGTCAGATGATTGACAGCACATCATTTAAAATGAATACAAGATTGAGTTTCTATTCATTCGAGGATAGCGGTGAAATGCTGCTTCACGTTCCTGAGAACCTGATGTATGCAAATCTGTCGGTTGTAATTGCTCTGAATAATCAGTCTCTGGGTTTATGGAAAGGGATACCGGGAAAAAAGGTGGTGAGAATACCGGCAGAGCTCAATCTTCAACCCGGTAATTATAAGGTAGTTGCTGATATCAGAGTTTCAGGAAGAAATATAAGATACATTACATCGTCTGATCTATTGATCCTGAATTATAAATCCAATGAAGTAAAGACCGACAGAGTGACAGGAGGCCTGATTGTAAACAAACGGCAATTCTTCCCGTTCGGATTTTACTGCTACTCCCCTGTCCATCCCACACTTCCTGAAGAAGAAGTTGTGAAAGGCTTTAATCTGATATCACCCTACCAGAGGATCGTGCCTGAGACCCTCAGTGAAAGGAAAGCTTACATGGACCGCTGTGCTGAGCTTGGCATGAAAGTTCATTATAACGTGCTTTCAGTTTCCGGAGGCGGAGGAGTAGGCTCACAGGTTGAGGGTGTCACTGAAGAACAGAAGCGGGAGCGTCTCATAAATGAGATAATCACCTTCAGGGATCATCCTGCCCTCCTCGCCTGGTATATTGCCGATGAGCCGACAGGTCATAAAGTAGCTCCGGAGGTGCTTGAAGAGGCTTACTCTGCTATCAGGGAACATGATCCGTGGCATCCTGTTACGATTGTTTTCATGGCTCCATTCCTGGCTGCAAAGAACTATTCGAACGCACTCGACATCGTCATGGCCGATCCATATCCGGTCCCTGACATGCCGGTGACCCTGGCAGGCAATGTTGCAGGACAACTTTCAGCTGAGTTTACAGGGAAAAAGCCGGTGTGGATAGTGCCACAGGTTTTCGGAGGAGGAGAATGGTGGGGGCGCGAGCCATCTCTGCAGGAGATGAGGACAATGACGTACCAGGCAATAATCAGGGGTGCAAGAGGCATACAATACTTTATAAGGCAGGGACTTAACTTCTTCCCTAAATCAACTGCAGCATGGGCCGAGTGCGGAAGGATGGCAGTCGAAGTTGCAGAACTCACTCCATGGCTCCTTTCAGACGAAACAGCCATTCCGGTGACTTCGGGTTCAGGAAATATTATGGTAACTTCTGCTTTGCATGACAACAAGCTTCTGATACTGGCTGTAAACAGGACCAATGCTCCCCAGGCAGCAGGGTATTCAATATCCGAAGGCATATCAGGCAAAGCCAGTGTCATTTTCGAAAACCGTTCCGTTAATGTGAACGGAGGATATTTTTCCGATCATCTGCCGGCATTTGGTTCACAGGCATACCTGATTGAACTGAAAAAACCAAATGATACAGTCAAACCATACCCTGACAACCTTATCAGGGATCCGGGGTTTGAAGATATATCAAGTCCGGGAGTGCCTGCTTCATGTTATGCCCGTAACGGAGGAGACAGGGGGGCAACGTACTTCCTCGATTCGAGGGAACATATTGAGGGAAGTCATTCGGTAAGACTGGTAACTCCTGTGGAGAACAGGGGAGCAAGGCTGAGGTTTTTTCCGGTTGAAACGGACTACGGCATGAAGTACCTCATTTCAGTCTGGGCTAAGACCGATCCGGAGCAGGGAGCAACCGGCAAACCGAAAGAGTTTGAGGTAGCCTTCGGGGAGGCAGGGAAAAGGTGCTTCCGCCTTGAAAATGAATGGAAGCAATTTGTAACAATTATTACAATTCCTCATGACAGCGTACTGCCTGCAAGAACAAATGTGATACTGCATCTGAAGTCAGCAGGCGTTGCCTGGTTCGATATGCTCCAGGTTATTGAGTGTTATGACATCCATCGAAGCATTAATCCTGAGCTGCAAAATGACTGGTATAAATAAAATAATAATTTATTAACCACGGAGTTACACGGAGTTTAGCACGGAGTAACACTGTTTTAAGCCGTGAAACTCCGTTAAACTCTGTGTGACTCCGTGGTAAATCTTAATTAACCTTCATGAAATGAAAAATTATTTTACATCACTTTTACTGGTTAGCATTCTTGCATTTACGGGTTGTCAGCAACAACAGGATAACAATAATTATAAAGGTAATATGGACCCTTTAAAACAGAACGCTTATATCAAACTGCCTCTTGGTGCGATTAAACCGGAAGGCTGGCTGAAGTCACAGCTTGAGGCCCAGGCTGCCGGGCTTACCGGCAATGTCGATGATTTCTGGCCCGACCTGGTCAATTCGGCATGGAAGGGAGGCGACGGTGAAGGCTGGGAAAGAGGTCCCTATTATCTCGATGGACTGGTTCCCCTGGCATACCTTCTTGATGATGAAGAGCTTAAAACGAAAGTAAAAAACTGGATTGAACCGATACTTGCAAGCAGCAGGGATTCAGGGTGGTACGGACCCGTCAAAAATATCGACCGCTGGCCGCTGGCAGTTTCAAACAAGGTGCTGATGCAGTATTATGAAGCCACTTCCGACGAGAGGGCAGTTGATGTTCTTAAAGAATATTTCCGTTACCTGCACGATAATCCTCCCGATTGGCCCGATAATCACTGGAGGGGAGTCAGGGCGATGGAGAATGCCGTTACCGGATACTGGCTTTACCGCCAGACCGGAGAACCCTGGATACTTGAGACTATCAGGTCGATCCAGGAAAACAGCTTCGACTGGACATCATATTATGAAAAGTTTCCATGGGATTCCCTTGCGCTTGCTGAAAAGAGGATCCCGGTTCAGACATGGACAGGGCTCACCGCACACGGAGTGAACAACGGAATGGCAATCAAATACCCCGGATTGTGGTACCAGCAATCGGGTGATGAAAGATTCAGAAATGCTGTTTTTGAAGGTATCAGGAAGTACGATCTTCATCACGGACAGGCAGCAGGAAGGTTCTCCTGCGATGAACATTTGTCAGGAAAGAGTCCTGACCGCGGAACAGAACTCTGCACTGTAGTCGAATATATGTTCTCCCTTGAGGAGCTCTATGCAATACTGGGCGACAACACCCTTGCCGACAGGCTCGAGATGCTGGCGTTCAATGCCCTCCCCGGGACAACCACCGCTGACATGTGGGCGCATCAGTACGACCAGCAATCAAACCAGGTACTTGTTACTGCACAGAAAAGAGCATGGGCATCAAACGGAGACTATTCCAACATCTATGGACTTATGCCAAACTTCGCCTGCTGCCTCGCAAACATGCATCAGGGATGGCCTAAATTCGCCCAGAGCCTCTGGATGGCAACAAACGACAACGGGTTGATAGCTGTTGCATACAGCCCCTCTTCAGTCAGCGCAAGAGTTGCCGGCGGAAGAGAAGTAACCATAACAGAAACAACAGATTATCCTTTCAGCAGCAAAATAGAATTCAGAATAAACACTTCTGAACCGGTAAGATTCCCGCTTTATCTGAGGATTCCGGGATGGGCGGGCTCAGCCACCATCAGATATAAGGATAAAACAATGAACGGCACTGCAGGCTCAACTGTGAAGCTGTCAGGCAGATGGAACGACGGAGATGTTATTTCAATGGAGCTCCCGATGGAGTTAAGAACGGAAAAAAGATACAATAATTCCACATCTGTTATCCGGGGACCGCTCTGGTTAGCGCTGAGGATCGAAAAAGAGTACAGGAGCGTAAAGATAAATTATGACAATTTCGGCTATAAGGGAAGCGTCGACTGGGAAATCTATCCGCTGAGCAACTGGAATTACGGATTGCTGATAGATCCGGTCAATAGTCAGAGAGGAATTGAAGCAGCTGAAAATCCGGTAACAGAGTATCCGTTTGCCGACAGGGGAGATATGATCTGGTCGGCCGATTCTGCAAAGTACATTCAATGGACCAAAGACGCACCTGTTGTGATAACCGCAAGAGGCATGAAGATACCGGGATGGGGAATAAAGGATAATTCAGCTGACATCCCTCCGATGAGTCCGGTCACACCCGAGGGCGTCACAGAAGTGATTCAGCTTGTACCTTACGGAAGCGCAAAACTGAGGATCACCGAATTCCCGGTTATTGATGTAACTCAGATTCAGGCGACAATCAGGTAACCTATCTAAACAAAATCCATAAACCGCAAAGGTCGCAAAGTAAAAGCAAAGATCGCAAAGAGAAAACCCTGCATAGGACTTTGCGTACTTTGCGAAGTCTTAGCGTGCTTTGCGGTTAAATCAGTAATTTAATTTACAGGGGCTCTGTTTTTCTCTTCAGCCACAGCTTTTCCGCTTCTGTAAGGTTAGGGCTGATTTTTTCGTAGACTTCGGCATGGTAGGAATTGAGCCAGTCTATTTCCTTCTGATCCAGCAATGATTTATCAATCAGCGATTTATCAATATAGCAAAGAGATATCGTATCGAACTTCAGAAAATGTCCGAATTCCGTTTCCTCATCCTCATAACAGATCATTAAATTCTCTGTCCTTATTCCGTATTCGCCTTCCCGGTAGATGGCCGGCTCATTTGAAAGAAGCATCCCCGGCTCAATAGCAGTTTTATTGTCAGCAGGACTGATATTCTGAGGACCCTCATGCACATTAAGACAATATCCTACGCCATGCCCGGTGCCATGGCCGTAATTCAATCCGGCTTCCCAGAGTGCCTTCCTTGCCAGAATGTCAAGCTGATATCCCCTTGTTCCAAGAGGGAACTTTGCCGTCGCAAGACTTATATGCCCTTTAAGGACAAGTGTGAAATCTTTTTTTTGCGGGAGCGTCGGGAGACCAAGCGAGATAGTCCTGGTGATATCGGTAGTTCCGCCCGGGTAATGGCCTCCGGAGTCGATTAGCAGGATACCTTCGGAGTCAATGGTTGCGTTGCTTTCAGATGTCTCTATGTAATGAGGGAGGGCAGCATGTTCGTTAAAAGCGGCAATAGTATTAAAAGATGGACCAAGAAATCCTTCCTGATGGGTTCTCTGGTTAAGCAGTTCGTCTTTTACTGAACTTTCAGTCAAAGACATATCTTCTCTTCTACTCTCCAGCCAGTAAAAAAATTTCGTAAGTGCAATCCCGTCCTTCACCATGGTACCCGATAGATTCTCTATCTCGGTTTTGTTTTTTATTGCCTTCATCCCTGCCGGAATGGAGACACCCTCGGTGATCCGTACATGACCGGGTATCTGCGACCATAGCGAAACAGGGGTAGTTCCCGGATTAAGAAAAATAATGGATCCTTTTTTAAATGAAGAGAATAAATCTGATCGCTTATCATAGGACATGAGCACTACACCGAGCCTCTCAAATTCAGAAATAAGGCCCGGAGGTATGCTGTTTTCAGCGGCGAGGAGATGAACCTGCTTCTCCCCGATAACGGCGAACGACATCAGCAGGGGAGAATATTTAAAATCGCTTCCCCGCAGGTTAAGAAGCCACATTATGTCGTCGCATGAAGTAAGGAGATGATAGTTAATATTCTTTTTCTCCATCTCGTCACGAACCTCCTTAATCTTTACAGCCCGCTCCACTCCTGCGTACCTGAGTGGATGATCAAATGCAGGCGCTGACGGCAGCGGAGGACGTCCGCTCCAGATATTGCTGATAAGGTCGCAATTGTAATCGAAAGTAACTCCTTTGTCCGTGAACCTGGCTTCAATCTTCCTGAAAGAACTTACTGAAAATATCCTTCCGTCAAGTCCGGTCTTTTTATGCGAACCGATGTTCTCACCAATCCAGTCAATATAACCGGAGCTCATACCCGGGACGGAATTCATCAGCGTAAATTCTGACCCCCTAAGCTGATCCGCCGCCTGCAGGCAGTAACGTGAGTCGGTCCATAAACCTGCAAATGAATCAGTTATCACAATAACCCCTGCCGATCCATCGAAACCGGTGAGCCACTTTACGATTTGCCAGTGTTCAGGTATATTCTCCCCGGGATGGGGACCGGTAACAGGAATTATGTATGCATCAATGCTGTTCTGCTTCATTGCAGCTCTGAGAGCGCTGAGTTTTTGCGATGGTGATAAATTCATTTCTATATTCAGAAAACCCCCTACCCGACCTTCCCCCAGGGGGGAAGGAGAAAATCATTTCCCCCTTGGGGAAAACGGGAAAGGGGGTATTTTATTTATAAACTCTTCACTTCATTCACAAGATTCTGAAGCGTGGACTTGGCATCTCCGAAGAGCATCCTTGTCTTGTCGTTGAAGAAGAGCATATTCTCAATTGCAGCATAACCTTTCCCCATTCCGCGCTTCATCACAATAATATTCCGTGCATTCCGGGCCTTGATGATGGGCATCCCGTATATCGGGCTTGAGGGATCATCCTCAGCAGCCGGATTCACAACATCATTTGCGCCAATGACAACCAGGACATCGGTATTCGGAAGATCAGGGTTTATCTCATCGCTTTCAATAAGCTGCTCATACGGAACATCAGCTTCGGCGAGCAGCACATTCATATGTCCAGGCATACGGCCGGCAACGGGATGAATGGCATATTTCACCTCAACTCCCTTTTCATCCAGCAGCTTGTCAAGCTCATGGCATATATGCTGTGCCTGTGCAACTGCAAGCCCGTAGCCGGGAACAATCACGACCTTTTTTGAATAGCTAAGAAGAACCGCGGCATCGGAGAGGGTAATCTCCTTTACCAATCCTGAACCAGCCACAGCAGCCTGCCCTCCTCCCCCGAACACGCCGATGATCACATTCAGCAGCGATCTGTTCATTGCCCTGCACATGAGGATCGTGAGAATGGTACCTGCAGATCCCACAAGGATGCCTCCCGTGAGCATTGCCTGGTTGTTGTAAAGGAATCCGCCCATCGCGGCAGCAACTCCCGTGAATGAGTTCAGCAGGCTTATCACAACCGGCATATCCGCCCCCCCTATGGGCATCACGAAGAGGACGCCGTATATGACTGCAACGCCGAACATTATATATATATAAGGTGTAAGCCCGGCAGTTGCCTGAACATCGCGTGTCATAATAAATACAATAAACCCGATCAGCACGAACAATATGGTCATATTCACATACTTCATGGCTTTAACCCTCAGGTCTCCGATCCAGCCGTCAAGTTTTCCGTATGCTATCATGCTGCCGGCCCAGGAGACCGTTCCGATCATAAGTCCGATCAGGATCGCCAGCACATGCCCGTTGGCCATCCCCTTTTCAGCGATCAGTTCAGGGCTTACATGCGGGAATTCCATCATGGAGATAAGTGCGGCGGCTGCTCCTCCCATTCCGTTGAAGAAGGACACAAGCTGGGGCATAGCGGTCATCTTCACTTTTTTCGCAATTATCCAGCCGATAGCGGTGCCTATGACAATGGCTCCTAATATCCAGGGTATGTTTTTTATGGGTTCTCCGTCTTTCTCATGCCAGAGTATTGTTGCGACGATAGCAGCTATCATTCCTATCGCGGCATATATGTTTCCCCTCCTTGCTGTAAGGGGGTGGCTAAGCATCTTAAGTCCCAGAACAAAGAGTACAGATGCCACAATATATGTGATCTCGAGTATAGATTTGGTTGAAGAGTATCCGGTTATTGCGTCCATTTTGCAGATCTTTTACTTTAAGCAGGTCTATTTTTTCTTCCTGAACATCTCAAGCATCCTGTCGGTTACCACGAAACCTCCGACCACGTTCAGAGTTCCCAGCACAACAGCAAGGAACCCCAGTACCATCGATCCGGTGGTATCGGCATGCCCCATCACTATTATTGCCCCTATTATCACCACGCCATGAATAGCATTGGCGCCCGACATCAGAGGCGTATGGAGAATTGCCGGCACATGGCTGATCACCTCAATGCCGAGAAATATTGAAAGGATGACTATGAAAATAGCCTCCCTGTGCTGCAAGATAAAGCTTAGTACACCTTCCATGTTCAAACCTGTTTAATGTTAAGCATTTGTTTAACTCTCCGGCTCACATACTCTCCGTTATGCACTGCAGTTGTTCCATTGATTATTTCATCCTGCAGGTTAAATGCAAGCTTGCCTTCCTTGTCGATCATGATCTTCAGCAGGTTGATAATATTACTGCCGAACATCTTGCTTGCATCCGTGGACATATCTGAAGGGTAGTCTGATTTGCCTGTAATGGTCACGCCGTTTATGACAATCGTCTTTCCATTTTCCGTGAGTTCGCAGTTTCCTCCTGTCGATGCTGCAAGGTCAATTATAATTGAACCGGGTTTCATTTTCTTAACTGTCTCTTTAAGAAGAAGCAGCGGTGCTTTCTTCCCGGGTATCTGCGCGGTGGCTATAACAACATCGGCAGCAATTGCCCTCTGCTGGATCAGCTCCTGCTGTTTCTTTCTGAACTCCTCTGTTTGTTCAACTGCATATCCTCCTGCAGCCGCATCTTCCTTTGCACCTTCAACCTCTATGAACTTTCCTCCGAGGCTTTTGACCTCCTCCCTGACTGCCGACCTTACATCGAACACCTCCACAACTGCTCCCAGTTTCCTGGCTACTGCTATTGCCTGAAGGCCCGCCACCCCTGCTCCGAGGATCAGAACACGCGACGGCTTGATGGTGCCGGCTGCCGACATGAACATAGGAAAGAATTTCGGCGATATCGATGCTGCATGAAGCACAGCCTTGTATCCGGCCACTGTTGCCATCGACGACAGGATATCCATCGATTGAGCACGTGTCGTACGCGGTATAAGATCAAGCGCAAGAACCGTCAGTTTAAGGCTGCGGGCTTTTTCGAGCCATTCAACGTTTTCAACAGGATTAAGCACCGAACAAAGGATCTTGCCTTCATTGCAGAGCGGGAGTTCCGGTTCAGGAAGATGATCAACCGATAACAAAGCAGAGGCCTTCTCAATTACCTCTTTCCGCGAGGTGATAACGGCTCCCGCTGCACGATAATCATCATCTGAAGCAAATGCTCTTTCGCCGGCACCGTTTTCTGCAATAACCTCAGCACCAAGCTTTTTCAGGGCTGAAACCTCGCCCGGAAGCATTGCCACTCTCTTCTCTGTTCCTGATTCTTTGAGTATTCCGACAATCATAATAGTTATATATGGGCCTTTGTTAGCGTTATGAATAATTTCTTTACTTATTAAACAACCCCCATCCCTACCTTCCCCCAGGGGGGAAGGTGTTTGCTCCGGCTTTCCCCCTTGGGGGAAACGGGAAAGGGGGTTATTTGAAAAAACAAATACAATTATTAATAAAATCAGAAATCACTTATAATATTATTAAATGATTCTATAATTATCATTTTAAATTGGATGAATCTTGAATTATTAATTTATTACTGATTTTTTCCAAAGAAGTTCTCCATCCAGAATCTATTCCTTTCATTCTGCTCATGACTCCCTTTCAGCCCTCTGACGCCATGCCTGTGATCGGGGTATATCATATACTGGAATGTCTTGCCTTCGTCCTGGAGCCTGGAAATAAGCCAGATTGAATTCTGCATATGGACATTGTCATCCATATCACCGTGAGTGAGATAAAGCTTCCCTTTCAGGTCTTTGGCGTATGTAAGCGCTGAGCCATCCTTATATCCCTCGGGGTTATCCTCTGGAGTATCCATAAATCTTTCAGTGTAGACATTGTCATATAACCGGTAGTCGGTAACCGAATACTGTGCAAAGCCGTGTGTCCAGTAATCGGCGCCCCTGGTAAGCGCAAGGCATGTCATATATCCGCCGTATGAGCCTCCCGTAATTCCCATCTTTTCAGCATCGACGAAAGGTTTTGCACGGAGCCATTTAACGGCATCAGCATAGTCAAGTATCTCCCATTTGCCAAGGCTGCGGTGCATATAATCAAGCCCCTTCTTTCCGAACTGTCCCGAACCGCGATGATCAACAGCAAAAGATATTATTCCGTTCTGGGCATACCATGAAGGGGTGTTTCCCTGCCACCTGTTGTTAACGTTCTTTGAATCAGGTCCGCCATATATTGTAAATACCACAGGATATTTCTTAGCCGCGTCGAAATTGAGCGGGTAGATTATTATAGCCGGCATATTGAATAAACCATCCGAAGTAGGGATCTTAACAAACTCAACCTTTGAATGTTTAGCAGGATCGTATTCCGGGTACTCAAACCTGTGGATTTCCCTAATTTGTTTTCCTTTCTTATCGTATGCGATTATTGAGCCGGGACTAGTTATACTGCTCCATGTGTCAATAAAATAGCTTCCTTTTGGCGATATACTGACATTATGGCTCCCCTCTCCTAGTGATATCCGGATAAGGTTTTTCCCGTCAAGCCCGACCCTGTATGCATGATTATCAGTTGATTCCGGCCCGGTTGCAGCAAAATAAACCATACCTGAGACTTCGTCGACACTGCTTATGGAATTAACCCGGAAGTCAAAATCAGTAAGCTGCGAAATAAGTTTCCCGTCCCAGCCGTAATAATAAAGGTTTTCCCATCCGCTTTTATAACTCCTTACTATAAATCCTGATCCGCTGTTCATCACATAGATGTCTTCGTGGAACTCAACCCAGGTTTTTTGCGACTCCTCATAGATCTGTTTATAGTCACCTGTTGCAGGATCAGCAAGTATTATCTGCAAATTGGTCTGGTCGCGGTTGACGATCTGTATCGCCAGCTTCTTGCTGTCCGGTGTCCAGAATGGCCATGCAATATACTGGTCAACTGAATAATCTGTTTTAACCCATGTTGTTTTTGTAGTAGCAATATCAGCAATTCCCATTTTAACCTTTGGATTGGGATCACCTGATTTGGGGTAAGGCACCTGCTCGAGTGTTCCGTGGATGCCATCGGCCTCGTCAAGCCTGTTAAGCGTGAAGAGCGGCACATCGCTCTCATCGAATCTGAGATATGCCAGCTTTGAGCCGTCAGGCGACCACCAGAAGGCTGCATAGCGGCTCGCCCTGCCAAGGATCTCTTCCATATAAACCCACGCGGCATAGCCGTTATAGATCCTGTCGTTTGCATCGGTTGTGAGCCTGATCTCCTTATCATTAACAAGATCATAAACATAAAGGTCCTTCATCTTTGTGTAGGCGATCTTTGATCCCTCGGGCGAAAAGCGGACATTAACTTCAGGATCAGCGTCATTTGTAAGCCTGCGAAGCTCCCTGTCACCCTTTTTGTAGAAGTACAGATCGGTTTCTTTCACAAAAATGGCGCTGTTCCTGTCGGGACTGATAACGTCGTTTGCTTCGAGCGCCACGCCGGAAGGGAGGGATTCCATATAAAGCTCCCGGTCGCTTTTCGGAGCTTCAGCGGGCCGGGTCCTGCCGGTTTTGATATCCACGCTCTGGACAACAGGATTCCTGTCAGCATCGAAGGTCCTTATTAAATAATGAGAGTCATCTGTCCATCCCAGGATAGCAACCTGTCCGGGATTTCTCACCGGCATCTGAGCATATGCCTGATTAACTGTAATATACAAAATAAAAAACAGGGATAGAAAGATCCCCCCTTTGATGATCTTATTCATGCCTTATATTTTAAAGTGTATTTTATTTTCATATGATCTGCTAAAATAAGAATTAAGAGCGGGTGTTTTACAAGCATTTCGCAGTTTTTTGAACATTATCAAATTTTCATTTAAATTTATAAGTTCCTGACTTATATAAACCTGATGAAAAAAATCTCCTTCCTCCTGATTATTCTGCTGGCAGCCAGCGCCTGCACAAGCAGAAAAAGTGATTTCAGCAATGCTGTTAAAGGCATAACTGTGAGCGATCTTGATAAGCATGTATCTGAGCTGGGAAGCGACAGGTTCATGGGCAGGGCTCCCTTTACAGAAGGCGAAGATATATCTGTGAACTACCTTGCTGACAGACTTATGGAGATAGGGTTTGAACCAGCCTTCGGGGGAAGTTATTTCCAGAAGGTCCCGATGGTGGAGATTAAATCCTCGATCAATGATATTGCAATAACTAAATCGTCAAAGAGACTCTTCACGTTCAGTACACCCGATGAGGCAGCCGTGGTATCGCCAATGGAGATTGAGCAGGTGGCTGTCAGGAATATGCCGATGATCTTTGCAGGATTCGGCATTGTGGCACCCGAATATGGGCGCGATGATTATGCAGGACTGGATGTGAAGGACAAAGTGGTAGTTGTGCTGATCAACGACCCGGGGCTCTATACCGGCGACAAAAAACTTTTCAGGGGAAGGGAGATGACCTATTACGGCAGGTGGACCTATAAATACGATGAAGCAGCAAGGCAGGGAGCCGCCGGCATACTCATCATACACGAGACCGAGGGCGCCGGATATGGCTATACCATCCCGAGGAAGAGCTCAATATTGCCAAGATTGTATATGAGAAGCAGCGATGGCAGTGAACCAAGGTGCCTGTTTACCGGGTGGCTCTCAGCCGGAGCTGCCGATGAGCTTTTCAGGAATCTTGAATACGACGTTGCCAAACTACGCAAAGAAGCCTGCAGAAGTGATTTCAGGGGATTCCCCCTTGGAACAGAGATCACCCTGGATATAAGGAACGAATTAAATTATGATGAATCTCTCAATGTAGCAGGGATACTCAAAGGAGCTGAAAAACCGGAAGAATGCATAGTATACACGGCACACTGGGACCATCTTGGCGTTGGAGAAAAAGAGAACGGCGATTCTATCTATAACGGTGCAATTGACAACGGTTCTTCAATGGCATGGGCGCTTTCGATAGGCAAAGCATTCACGCAGCTTAAATACAAACCCGGGAAAAGCATTATCATTCTTTTCCCGACAGCCGAAGAGCAGGGGCTGCTGGGTACTATCTACTACACGAACCACCCGGTGATATCCATGGATAAAACAGTGGCATGCTTCAACAACGATGCCCTGCTCCCGATAGGAAGAATGAAGGATGTTACCATAACGGGATTCGGACAATCCGACCTTGACAGCCTCACTGTAATAGCTGCGGCTGAACAGGACAGGTACATCACTCCAGATCCTGATGCCCATACCGGGATGTACTTCAGGTCGGACCATTTTGCGTTTGTCATGAAAGGGGTTCCATCCTTATATGCCCAGGGAAGCACTGAGAGCCGTGAACACGGTAAAGATTGGGCGGCAGCACAGAAGAAAGACTATATTGAAAACCGTTATCACCGTCCTGCAGATAATTATTATCCGGAAACTTTCAATTTTGAAGGTATTGCTGAAGATGCTGCCCTTGCATTCAGGATCGGATATGAGCTGGTTAATTCTGATTTCTATCCGATGTGGAAAACGGATTCAGAGTTTATAAAATTGAGATCCAGATAGTTAAATACAATATTGGCATCATCAATTATTAGAAAGAAAATGTATTAAATGAGCTTTGACTACTTCTTAATCAACAACCCCCCCTTTCCTGTTTCCCCCAAGGGGGAAAGGCCATCCCGGCAGGCTGGCTCCTTCGCTAAACCAGCCCACCGGGCTGGTTCTTAACGCTCGGCCCTCCCCTGGGGGAAGGCCGGGATGGAGGTATTTATTATAGTAGGTAGTGCTTGAATTATTTATTCTGAAATACGGATGATGAATTACCTTGAGAAATGTGTTTTTATATTATTGATAATAAACAAAATAAAAATGTTCATTGATTTATTGATTTGAATTGATGTGTTAACCCCGAAGGGGTTTATAGTGAAATCAAACGCATCAGTAGTAATTCTGAAACATTAAATGCTCTTTTCTTATTGTTTATTATGTAACAGTTTAAATAATGACTTATCTCATAAATCCAGAGTATAAATATACCTTAATTTGCTGTTAATTTATTAACAGTGTTATTTTATTAACAATAAATCATTACTTTTGTAAGTAATAGAAATCATCAAGCCTATTAATATGAGTACAATAAAATCACCGGCCGACCTTAAGAAAAGAAAAGCCGAATTCCTCGAAAAGATGAACAGGAAAGAGAAAGTACGGGTGAGGGTCCACATGGGAACGAGCGGACAGGCATCCGGGGCAAAGGAGATTTACGATTTCATCAGGCTGGAGCTGGATAAAAGAAATATCGACGCCATTGTAATAAGCACGGGCGACATGGGGTACAGCTTCGCAGAACCCACCATTGAGGTGACCCTTCCGGGCCACGCACCGGTTGTATACGGTAATGTCGATAAGCTCAAAGCTGACGAAATCATCGAGAAATTCATCAAGAACGGCGAGTTTGTCGATGGTATACTGCCTGTTAATTACCAGGTTATCAATTAGTCATTCAGGAGGTCAACCATGGCAAAAGAGAAAATGCAAATACTTGTGTGCGGCGGTACAAGCTGCTCCGGGAAACATGGCGAAATGCTCATTGATAACCTGAGGCTTGAGCTTGAAGCCAATGCCCTTGAAAATGATGTCACAGTCGTCAGGACAGGATGCTTCGGATTATGCAAGACCGGTCCAATTGTCAAGATCATGCCCGGCGAGGTTGTCTATACCGGTGTAAAGCCCGACGATGCAAGAGACATAGTCGCAAATCATATCATGAAGGGGAAAAAGGTGGAAAGGCTTCTTTACACTGATCCGTTAACCAGAAAGACTCTTGCAACCGAAAACGAACTCTCCACTCAGAAGAAACAGATCAGGATCGTTCTGCGCAACTGCGGAATAATCGATCCCGAGAATATCGACGAAGCAATAGCTCACGATGCTTACGAGGCTCTCGGTAAGGTCCTTATAGAGATGAAACCTCCTGACGTAATCAAAACTATTAAAGATTCCGGTCTCCGCGGGAGGGGCGGCGGCGGATTCTCCACAGGACTCAAATGGGAAATAGCATACAAGAACAAGTCAGATCAGAAATATGTAGTCTGCAATGCCGACGAAGGCGACCCGGGCGCATTCATGGACAGGTCGGTACTTGAAGGTGATCCTCATGCCGTGCTCGAGGCAATGGCAATTTGCGGATACAGCATCGAGGCTGATAAAGGATTGATCTACATCCGTGCAGAATATCCCCTGGCAGTTGCCAGGCTTAAAACAGCAATAAAACAGGCAAGGGAATACGGACTCCTCGGTAAAAACATTATGGGTACCGGCTTTAATTTTGATATCGATATAAGGTATGGCGCCGGTGCATTCGTTTGCGGCGAGGAAACAGCACTTATCCACTCAATGGAAGGACTCCGCGGCGAACCTACGGTCAAACCTCCTTTCCCTGCAGAGGCAGGCTTCCTGGGCAAACCTACAAACGTGAACAACGTTGAAACTTTCGCATGCATCTCCCCCATCATCCTTAAAGGCGCTGAATGGTTCGCATCAATCGGAACAGCTAAATCAAAAGGCACAAAGGTATTTGCGCTCGCAGGAAAAATAAATAATGTAGGTCTTATTGAAGTTCCGATGGGTACAACCCTCCGGGAAGTGATCTTCGAGATCGGGGGCGGAATAAGAAACGAAAAGAAATTCAAGGCTGCCCAGACAGGAGGCCCCTCAGGAGGATGTCTCACAGAGAAGCATCTCGATACTCCGATCGACTTCGATAACCTTATCGCTGCAGGATCAATGATGGGATCAGGCGGACTGATAGTGATGGACGAAGACGACTGCATGGTGTCAGTGGCTAAGTTCTTCCTGGAGTTCACGGTCGAGGAGTCATGCGGCAAATGCGCACCATGCCGGATCGGCAACAAGCGCCTTCATGAGCTCCTGGAACATATCACAAAAGGCAAGGGAGTCCCTGCCGACCTCGACAGGCTTAAGAATATGTGCCTTGTCATCAAGGACACATCGCTGTGCGGACTGGGACAAAGCTCACCAAACCCTGTCCTCTCAACACTTGAGAACTTCAGGGATGAGTATGATGCTCATGTGATAATGAAGAAATGTCCGGCCGGCCAGTGCAAGGACCTGATGGAATATTTCATCATTTCCGGGAACTGTGTCGGATGTACGGCATGTGCAAGGGTATGCCCGGTCGGGGCAATAACAGGCGAACGCAAGGAGCCTCACCTGATCAACCCGGCAATATGCATCAAATGCGGCGCATGTATGGAAAAATGCAAGTTTGACGCAATCATAATCAGGTAATTAAAGGAGTGCAGGAAATGGAAACAATCAAACTTACAATAGATAACAAGCAGGTTGAAGTGCCAAAAGGCACAACAATAAACAAGGCAGCAAAGATGGTCGGAATTGATATCCCGGTGCTCTGCTACATGGAACTGAAGGATCTCTGCATCGAGAACAAGCCTGCCGGCTGCCGTATCTGCGTGGTTGAGGTAAAAGGAAGACGAAACCTTGCTCCTTCTTGTGCAACAAACTGCGAGGAGGGCATGGTGGTAAGCACACATACAACAAGGGTTCTTAATGCCCGGCGGACCGTGATGGAATTTATCCTCTCCGATCACCCGAAAGATTGCCTTATATGCGCAAAATCGGGCAACTGCGAACTGCAGGCTATGGCTCACCAGCTGGGTATCAAAGAGATACCGGGACAGGATATCGCTGCCATGTCGACCTACAAGAAAGATACATCACCCTCAATAATCAGGGACCAGGATAAATGCATCATGTGCCGCCGCTGCGAAATGATGTGCAACGAGGTACAGACAGTTGGTGCTCTGTCGGCAGTTAACAGGGGATTCATGGCAACAGTCGCCCCGGCTTTTGAGCAGAATCTTGAACACTCCACATGCACCTATTGCGGACAGTGCGTTGCTGTTTGTCCTACAGGCGCTCTTACCGAAGTGGATCATACACCTGATGTCCTCAGGGCTCTTGCTGATCCCACGAAAACCGTTGTGGTGCAGACAGCTCCTGCCGTGCGCGCGGCGCTCGGTGAACTCTTCGGAATGGAACCGGGAACACTGGTGACCGGGAAAATGGTAACAGCCCTCAGGGCTCTGGGATTTGATTATGTATTTGACACTGATTTTGCAGCCGACCTGACGATCATGGAGGAAGGTACTGAGCTGCTCGGAAGGCTCACCAGGCATCTGAACGGAGACAAGACAGCAAGGCTGCCGATACTTACTTCATGCTGCCCCGGGTGGGTGAATTTCTTCGAAGAGTACTTCCCCGACCTAAAGGATGTACCATCAACATCCAAGTCGCCGCAGCAGATGTTCGGAGCAATTGCAAAGACATACTTTGCAGATAAAATAAAGATAGACAGGAAAGACCTTGTGGTGGTTTCAATAATGCCCTGTCTTGCAAAAAAATACGAATGCCAGCGAGATGAATTCTCGGTTGACGGTAACAGGGATGTGGATTTCTCGATCTCAACCCGTGAGCTGGCAGCCTTCATCAAGCAGGCAAACCTCGACCTCAACAACCTTGAAGAGGGCGAATTTGATGCTCCTCTCGGAGAGTCAACCGGTGCAGGCGTTATCTTCGGTGCAACAGGAGGCGTTATTGAAGCAGCCGTCCGTACAGCTTATGAGCTTCATACAGGCAAGAAACTTCCGAGGCTCGATTTCACCGAGCTGAGAGGACTTGAAGGAGTACGTTCCGCAACAATCGATTTTGACGGGCTCCCTATAAATATCGGTATTGCCCATGGACTCGGGAATGCAAGGAAGCTGCTTGACGATGTCAGATCAGGCAAGTCGCTGTTCCACGCAATTGAAGTCATGGCCTGTCCGGGAGGCTGTATCGGAGGCGGCGGACAGCCACTGCATCATGGCAACTCGGAGATTATCAAGGCAAGAGCTGCCGCTATCTACAGGGAAGACAGCAAAAAACCTCTGAGGAAATCTCATGAAAACCCGTTCATAATAAAATTGTATGAGGAGTTCCTCGGCAAGCCTAACAGCGAGAAGGCTCACCACCTGCTTCATACAAAATATTTCGATAAGAAAAAGAAAATCATTGTAAAACAATAAGTTACCTGTTGGTGCTTATAAAATTCGTTGCCATGTCAAGTATTAAAATAGAACTGAGACAGGAAGATGTAAACAAGATCAAAGAGATCTGTTCATCTTTCAATAATGAACCGCAGGAGCTCATCAACGTGCTTCATAAGTGCCAGGAGCATTTCGGGTACCTTCCCGCGGAGGTGCAGGAAGTAATTTCAAATGAGCTTGTAGTACCGGTCGCAAAGATCTACGGAGTTGTTACCTTCTACTCGTTTTTTACAATGACACCGAAAGGGAAGCACCCTGTCAGCATCTGCATGGGAACAGCCTGCTACGTCAGAGGCGCCGAGAAGGTGCTTGATGAATTTAAGAAAGAGCTTGGGCTCCAGGTAGGGCAAACCTCAACTGACGGCAAATTCTCGCTCTCAAGCCTGAGGTGTGTCGGGGCATGCGGCCTTGCTCCCGTTGTTATGGTCGGGGATAAAACCTACGGTAGGGTTGCTCCCGATGATGTAAGGAATATCCTTAAGGAATACGAAAAAGAATAAATTCAGATTCAAATGTTAACTGGAAGCGGTAGTTTGTAAAATCACCGCTTCTTTTTTTCCCTTTTAAAGTAATATTTGCCTGGTTCCTTTTTTTTTAAATTTCAAACTATCAGAAATATGATAATTAAAGGATATAAAAAATGTTTGTTCTTTACCGCAATCTTTATCCTTTCCGGTATAACAGCGTACTCTCAGGACGCTGACTGTAAGGTCAACATGCCATCTATCTCAGGCAAATATACCGGGGAATGCAAAAAAGGCCTGGCACATGGCCAGGGTACTTCACAGGGTATTGATCTCTATACAGGAAGCTTCAGGTTTGGATTGCCGCAGGGGATTGGAACCTATACATGGGCAGACGGATCCAGGTTCGAAGGCCACTGGAGTAAAGGGATGAAGGATGGAGGAGGAAAAATGGTAACCAAAGATTCCACATATACGGGAATATGGAAAGCTGATCAATATATCGGTAAAGAACTAATTCCTTCTTATAAAATAGACCGGTCGCAAAATATCACCAAGTATTCATTCTTCAAGTCGAAAAGTACTTATAATGTTATCAGGATAAGATTCTTTCAGGGTGCAGTCGAGACCGGGGGTCTTAAATCAGTTGATATAGCATCCTCCACCGGAGAACAATTTCATGATGGAACCGTTTATGGAATTCAGAATCCGGTCTTTCCTATCGATGTAAGGATAAAGTTCGTTGCTGATAACAGCTTCGGACAGTCACAGTTCGAGGCTTATTTCGACTTTACAATCAATGAGCCCGGCGCCTGGGATGTAAAAATCTCATACTAATCCTCATTATCTCCTGCTTTGCCGGCCGCCAAATTTCTTCCTGACGCCTGACGCCTGATGCCCATCGCCT